>NZ_PCZU01000147.1:0-30649 GCF_002887785.1 Rhodococcus sp. ENV425 | reverse complement strand
CTCCCGGCCCGGTCCCGGACGACCCTTCGGCTCGAAGAACACCCGTCCCGCTCCGTATTTCCACGCGGGCAAACGCGTCAGAACCGACATGCAGGAACCGGCCGGTGTAAACCGCACAGGTCAAAAATCAAGCTCAGGGAATGGAGGAGCCGACTACTCGGGCTTACTGTCTCCCGAGCTAAGACGATCAGGTGGTGCAGTAACTACTCGATCAGCGCACAACAACCACGGCGGACGAAGTAGCAGACGCGCGGTGCAATCGGAGTCCGTTGCGGCGATCACTGACTGATGTATGAGCTCGATAATCTTCGAATTCGAATCGAGTGCTGGAACGCCTCGGCAGAAGCGGTGCGCCCGCTGCGCGAGTAGTGCACCGGACAGCGCGCCGTTTTTCGGCGCAATCTGCAAGATTGTACGACGCGCGAGTCGGATGAACATGCTGCAAATCGTTGGTGGCGACTGCGCCAGCACACGATCGGGCAGAGATGACATCGCTCACTGGCGACTGCGCCGGACCGCACGGAACACCGAGGGTGGATCGATTGCCCACCCAGGGTGGGTTTCCGGGTGGTCGAGCGAGCGGAAGATAGACAAGGAGGCAAATCTCAGTTTGGAACAAATGAACGGCCATCGGGGAGGCGTGGACGACGTCGGTTACGCGCTCGTGACCTGGGTGGACGGCCCCATGTGGAGGTCCGAACGGCCTCTATGTCGAACAAGTCCATCAATTGATGTCGGTATCCGTGCATGACGGTCTCCTCGAGCGGCCGCTCGGATATCCGGCCGTGGGCCGCGAAAGGATGTACTGCTACAAGATGTTGCGGACCGATCCGGCTGGCGTGACGGTGCTGCCATTCCGGTGGAGTCCTCGAACCGAAAACGCTCCGGGAACGACTTGATCGAGTCGATTTGAAAACTTCCTAGAACTCATAAAGGAGCGAGAAGGAGCAATGCACGAATCGACCATGGTGCGGCACAATCGGGTGTTCGACGACGCCTCGAGCGGCACCCCAAACGATTCCAATGTGCTTTTCGGGCGGCGGCCGGAATGCGCACGAATTGATCAGTTGTTGGCGGAACCCCTGACGGGGGCGAGCGCCGCGCTCGTCATCACCGGGGATCCTGGGATCGGTAAGACAAGCCTGCTGCGCTACGCCCGCGACGGCGCTCGCACACTGAAAGTGTTGTCCGTGAGCGGGGTCGAGGCGGAGACCATGTTCCCGTTCGCAGCGCTAGGACGATTGCTCACGCCCGTCCTTGATCGGCTCGGTTCGCTGCCCGCCGTTCAGGCGGACGCCCTGCGCTGCGCGCTCACGCTCAGCGCGGAACGACCCCGTGACCGCTTCGCTGTGTGCGCGGCGGCATTTCAGTTGCTCGCGACGACGGCCGAGAGATCCCCGACTCTCGTGCTCGTCGATGACGCGCAATGGTTGGATGTCTCCACCGCCGAGGCACTCGCCTTCACTGCACGCCGACTGCGGGCCGAGGGACTCGTGCTGTTGATCGCCACGCGCGACGCCGGAGGCTTCGCGGACATCGAGCAGCTGAACATCGGCGCGCTCGACGAGGATTCCGCCGCGGAGTTGCTCACCGCCCGATTCGCGGCTGCACCCGCCGAGGAGGTCGTGCGCGCGCTTACCGCGGAACTCGGAGGCAACCCACTGGCATTGCATGAGGTCAGCGGCACCCTCACCCGCGCTGAGCTGACCGGCACCGACCCGCTCCGAGCGCCATTCTCGGCGGAGAACGCCGCATCACGCATCTTCGGCCCGCGTATCTCCGCCCTCGACCGTGCATCGCTGCACGCGCTCCGCATCACCGCGGTCGCCGCCGGTGATGGCCTCGAGGTGGTGCTCGCCGCGCTGGCGGCGAAACCTGGAGATTGTGCCGCGCTGGAATCGCTCGAGAACAAGGGGCTGGTCGCCGTCGAGGTCGCCGATGTTCATTTCGTGCACCCGTTGCTGCGTACTGCCGTACTGACCAATCTGACACCGGGCCAATTACGGGCACTCCACCGAACTGTTGCCTCCGTCATGACGGCGCCGTCACAGGCGGAACGCCGGGCCTGGCACCTCGCCGAGGCCGCTCTGGGGCCTGACGAGGCCGCCGCTCGAGCCCTCGAACAGGCTGCAGACCATGCGCTGAGACGCAGCGGCTATGCCGGCGCCGCTCTGGCGCTCGAGCGCGCCGCTGAACTCTCCAGGGACGGCCCCTCGAAGGCGCGCCGATTCTGTGCCGCCGCGAACGCGGCGCACTCCGCGGGACAGCTTGACACTGCGCTGCGACTGCTGAGGAAGTCCGAAGAGTACACGGTCGATCCCGTCCTGCATGCCGACATCGCGGACATGCGCGGTCGAATTGAACTTCACACGGGACGGGCCAGCGTCGCCCGCATGGTGTGGCAGGCCGGCGCGGTTGCGGTCAGCGAGGTAGACCCCGCGCGGGCGGCCTCGTTGCGGGCCACGGCTGCCATTGGAGCGCTGGCAGCGGGTGATCCCGCGGGCGCCTGTGCGCTCGCGCGGGAGGCCGCCCACTCAGCTTCCCCGGCCGACGGAAACACCCAACTCCTGAGCAAGACCGTCATCGGGAACGCTCTGACACTGATGGGCCAGGAGTCGGACGGCATGCGGTGGATGCGGGAGGCGGCCGCGTCGACCCGGAAGCCTGCGGCAGGTGAGCCCGACATCGAGTGGGTCCTTGTCGGCGCGCTCAGTGGTGTGACCTGGTACGGCGAGGAGATCGATCCGCGGGGGTTCCTCGACCCGTTGCTTCATCAGCTACGGCGCAGCGGCGCGCTGGGCCATCTACCGCTGGCGCTGCATGTTGCAGCGCTCGCCGACAGTAGGCGAGGACGGCTGCAGTCGGGCCGGTCCGCGGCTGCGGAGGCGGCCGAACTGGCGGCCGGTATCGGTGACGTCTTCACGCTGTGTCCGGCGCTGGGCTGCCTTGCGCTGCTCGAAGCGCAAGTTGGTGACGAACAGTCCTGCCGTGCTCATGCTGCAGAATCGCTGCGACAGCGTGAGGTCACCCGCTTGGGCGTGATGCATCACGTGGCGCTGGATGGATTGGGCCTGCTCGAGCTGAGCCTGAACCGACCCGATCGGGCGATTCCATACCTCGAGGAGGTCAATCGAGGCCCGGAGCCGGATGTACGCGACCCGATGGTGGTGCGAGTCTCGTCCCTGGATCTCATCGAGGCCTACGTTCGGGTCGGTGCGGACATCAGCGCCACAATGCGAGATCAGCTGGGGGGATTCGCAGGATTGACGCTGCCTCCGGCGCTCAGTGCTTTGATCTGGCGGGCTATGGCGTTGGTAGCTGGCGATGGGGATTACGACGAGTTCTTTTCGCGGGCACTCGCCTTCCACGCTCGGTGCCCGTCGCCGTTCGATGCGGCCCGCACGCGATTGTGCTATGGCGAACGGCTCCGTCGGGCGGGTCGTCGGCGCGACGCGCGCGAGCATCTTCGTTGCTCACTCGACGGGTTCGAGCGAATTGGGGCTCGCCTGTGGGCGGCGCGGGCGGCCACCGAACTCACCGCCGCCGGGCAACCAGCCAAGGCGCGAAGTGGAAGCGTTGCCGACGCGCTCACCGCACAGGAGTTGGAGGTGGCCCAGCTTGCTGCAAACGGTGGCACGAACCGTGAGATCGCCACGCAGCTGTTCCTCAGTGTCAAGACGATCGAGATGCACCTGGGACGGGTTTATCGCAAGGTTGGTGTCCGCTCCCGGACGCAGCTCGCCAACTCCTTCCGGGACAGCGTGAAGGACTGCGTGTGATCACCGCCGGGCGCTGTACGCGATCCACCCCGCCCGTGGTCGTCGTCAAGGGCGCTTCGACTGCCTCCCCTGGCGACGCGGTTGCCGGGACAGCACCCGATTCCAGGCGGGGGACGGCCCCGGCTTCGCGCTACCGGCTCCGGCCCTTCGACCTGCACGGACCTCGTCCTTCTCGAGACACCCCACTCGGTCAGCTCGTCAGCCACCTCGGGCAGGGGCGCCGCTCTCACCGTTCCTGCGGTACCGGGCTGGTAGGTCGCGAGGGCGGCGGCACCGATCTGGCCGAAGAACCGGGCCTCGTGCTCATCGAGGACATCGATGAGCACGAGCGGCGAGATCATCCGCTGCAGCCGGCCATCAGCGAAGCTGACAGTGCGTGCGCGAACTTATGGGATGGCGGTCACGATTGGGCCGACGTAGTAGTACGGTGCACCCGTGCCGATGCACTGGATGAACGCTCGGGTACCGGGTGTGTATCGGAAGAAGATCGGGTTCGGTCCGGTCTCGAATTTGTAGAAGTCCGGGACCACTTGTAGGTACGGCGGCTCGAGACTCCATCCCTCGCACTCCCACGTTTCCCCTGGTGCCAGGTCCATGCGGATGACCCCGCCGGGTTCGGGTGTGGCGACCGGCGGGGTCGCGGACGCAGTGCCGACTGCCAGCAGACCGAGCGCCGCTGCCGCTGCCACCGACCCGGCACGTCGGATGTTTCTGAGTCGGATGTTTCTCATCGGAAGTCCTCCTCTTGTCGGGTTTGGGGTGGCAAGTTCAGCGGTGGTTGCGCGGATGCGCCAGCCGGATCAGCAGGCTGCCGAGCGAGTGACCTTCCTTACCGAGCACTCCGAAGCGGTGGATCACCGCGAGGTCGCGCTTGTACGGGGTGCCGGTGACGCCGCAGGCCCGCTCGACCGCGGCAACTCTCCGAGAGAGTTCCGTGCGCCGGACGACCGCCGCGAGAATTTCCGCGTCGATGTGGTCGATCTCGTTGTGCAGCTCGTCGAACTCGATTGTGATCGATCGCTCGTCCGATTGGGGGAACGCAAGTGGGTTCATCTCCAGCTCCTGGCAACTATCGCGTATCAGGTCGGTGGTTGTCGGTGGTTGTCGGCGGTTCACCGTGGAACCGAGACCGACACTATGGATTCCACGAAGTACCGACGGCTGCAAATCTCCACACCGAGGGAAAGGGTCACGGGTGGGGACGGGACGGATCGTGCAGTCGGCGGCCGGACCGGGCGATGGCGGGCACGTTGCCGGGCGAGCCTGTTCGGCGACGAGCCGGGGGTGAACCGTCTCGTGGCTTCGGTGATCGCTGCGTCCTCGATCATGAAGGCCTCGCTTCATCGGCGCATTCTGCGACGTACTTGCCGGTCTCATATCGGGTATGAGGAGAGCATCCTTGACGAAGCCGTCGCACTTCACCGCGTGGCGGTAACGAGTAGCCGACTCTTGTTTCCGCGGCAACCTCGCCACGTCGGGCGGGACGGCGCCCACGACCGGCACGCTGAACAACGGCGCGGATGCGGGAGCAAGCGGGCCGAGCCTGACGGGATGGATCGCCTCGGGAACGGCCATCGCTGCGCGAAACACTTTCTTGTTCAAGGTGTTCTTCTCGTGGTGTGTTTCGGCGGGTGTTGCACCCGGCACGAGTGGTTGACGTGGAGAACATCATTCGGCATGGGCACGGTGACCGGCGACGGGGAAAACCCTCGACCGCGATGTTTGGGCCGAGCACCTGTTCGCCGCGGTGCAGGACACCGTGGTCGAACACCAGGTCGCCACCGCGCTGTCCTCCCAGCTCGCGTGCCCGGCCTGCGAAATCCCGCGGCGGCACAGGGACAGCCTGGACCATCGTGATGGGGACGCTGTTCGGCACGCTGCCGCTGGACAGTCCCCGCTGGTGGCGCAGCCCGTGCACGCCGCAGCCGACCCGAACGTTCAGCTGCCTGGCCGCGACCCTGCGGGAGCGGACGACCTCGGGGACTCGCGCACCCCGATCCGCGCGTGCAGTCGGCGCAGCGGTCCCGGTGCCCACCAGTTGAACTCGCCGGCCACCCGCATGAACGCCGGCACCAGCACACCGCGCACCAGTGTGGCGTCCATCAGTACGGCGAGCGCAGTGCCGATCCCGAACATCTGCATGAACGACAGTCCGGTCGAGAAGGACAGCAAGGTCACGGTGAGCAGGGCGGCCGCGCTGCTCACGATCCGCCCGACGCGCCCCAGGCCCTCGATGGTCGCCTCGGTGGTGTCCGCCCCGCCGTCGCGCGCCTCCTTGATCCGGCTGAGCAGGAAGATCTCGTAGTCCACCGACAGGCTGAACGCGATGCAGCACAGCAGCACCACCATGCCGATGTTCAGCGGTGCGGGCGTCACGCCGGTGATCGCGGCCAGGTGCCCGTCCTGGAACAGCCACACCATCGCGCCGATCACCGCGATGAGCACGAACACGTTGAGCAGCAGCGCCTTGATCGGCACGATCATGCTTCCGGTGAATAGGAACAACAGCACGAAGGTCGACACGGCCAGCAGTGCGAGTGCCGACGGCAGACGGCCGGCGATCGCGGAATTGCTGTCGATCAGCGTCGCCGTCGGGCCGCCGACGGCAACGCGGTTCTCGGCCACCGCCGGCAGCGCCCGGATCTCGTGCACCAGGTCCTGGGCCGGTTCCGATTGCGCGTCCACCGTCGGTTCGACCAGCACGTACCCGGCATCGTCGGCGGTGAAGCGCGCGCTCTGCGGTCCCGGACCGGCCACCAGCATCCCGTGTTGGTAGCGGCCGAAGGCGCCGTCCACCCGGGCCACCTCGTCGAGCGCGGACACCTCGCGGGCCACCCGCTCGAGCGCCGCCGCGTCGTTGCGCGCCACCAAGATCGCCGCGTCCGAGCTGTCGGCGGCATAGTCGTCCCGGATCGCGGTGGTGACCTGACGCGCGGCCGAATCGACCGGCAGCGCTCGCTCGTCCGGGGTCGCGAACCGGGCGTGCAGGACCGGAAGGCCCATCAGCAGCAACAGCATCAGCACCGGCAGCGCGGCGCGCACCGGTCGGCGCGTCACCGCCGCCGCGGTGCGACGCCAGAACGGCGAATCCGCCGCCAGCCGGTCGCGTCGGCGCCGCACCGCCAACGAGTCGATTCGCCCACCGAGCAGTGCCAGAATCGCCGGCAGCACCACCACTGCGCTCACGGCCGCCGTCACCACCACCGCCATCGCCGCGAACCCGACCGACCGCAGGAAGTAGATGGGGAACACGAGCATCCCGCCCATCGCCACCGTCACGGTGGCCGCGCTGAACAAGATGGTGCGGCCGGCCGTCGCGACCGACTCGATCACCGCTTCCCGTGGTGGATGCCCGGCGGCCCGCTCCTCGCGGAACCGGGACACCAGCAGCAGCCCGAAGTCGATGGCGAGGCCGAGCCCGAATGCCGTGGCCACGGTCAGCGCGTAGACGGACACGTCGGTGACCTGGGCCAGCACGAACAGCACCAGCATCGTCGCCAGAATCGAGGCCACGCCCAGGCTCAGCGGCAGCAGCGCGGCCACCACGCTGCCGAACACGATGATCAGCAGCAGCAGCGTCGCGGGCAGCGCGATCGATTCGGCCAGCTTCAGGTCCTGCGCCACGTGGGTCTCGAGGGCGTCGGTCAGCCCCAGCTTGCCCCCGGCCGCCACCCGCACCGCCGGGTCCTCGGGCAGCTCCGCGAGGATCGTCGTGGTGTGCCGGGCGGCCTGTTCCGCGGTGCCGCCGACGTGCAGCAGCACCAGCCCGGACCGGCCGTCGGTGCTGCGCAGATCCGGCAGCCGCGTGGTCCAGTAGGAGCCGACCTCGGTCCCCTCCGGCTCCGCCGCGATCCGCCGCTCGAGCCGCTGCGCCGCGGCCATCACCTCGGGGCTGTTCACATCGCCGGCGCGGGCGGTGACCTGCAACACCAGGTTGGGTGTGGAGCCGCCGAAGCGCTCGTCGAGGAAGGCCTCGGCCAGAGACGATTCCGAGCCGGGGTCGTCGAAACCGCCGACCTTCAGCTCGGCGGAGACACCCGTGCCGAACACACCGGCGAGCACCAGGAAGGCCAGGGCGCCGGCGAGAACCCGGCGGGGACGGTCGACGATGAGGGTGGCGAGCCGTGTCACCATGACGTCGTCGCTCCTTCGCGATCGTTTGCCATGCGCGGTGGTGAGCTGTTGTTCCTCCGATGCCGCGTGTCGCGGCTCGTCGTCGCGTTTACCGGCGCCGCCGTGAGCGCCGCAGTCTGCACCATGGCGAGGGCGTTGCGACCCGGGCCCGGCCGGGTAGCCGTCGGTGGTGGTGCTCATCTCGATCCTGCTCTCGATCGTCGGCAATCGGATTCATCCCCGCCCGGAACACAGGGCGCCGCCGCGCTCGACATCACCCCGGACCGTGCGGGACCGACGACCCGTCCGAACGGTCGTCCTGGTGCCGCGGGCCCAACACTTCGAACATGATCGGCCTTCGCGGCCCGGTCGCGATGTTGTGTGGGACCGACACCGGCGGCGGCCGGCGTAGGGCCCGCTCCGGCAGAGCCAGCCGGACCCGCGACAGGATGGTCGCCAGCACGATCGGCATCTCGTACTCCGCCAGGGCGAACCCGATGCACCGTCGATGCGCGCCGCCGTACGGCGCGAATTCGAACGGACTGTAGTGCCGCCCGACGAAACGCTCCGGATCGAACCGGTCGGGTCGTTCCCAGACATCCGGATGCGAATGCAGGAGCGGCAGGGCGATACCGACCGTTGCGCCCGCGGCTACCGGGACGCCGCGCACGTGCAGCGGCCCGGTCAGCCGGCGCAGCACGATCGGCACCGGCGGGTGTAACCGCAGCGTCTCGTGGCACACCGCGTCCAGGTACGGCAACCGAGCGAGGTCCTCGGGCGCCGCCGTCGCGCCCAGGTCCCGCACCTCGGCTATCACCCGCTCGCGGACCTCAGGGTGGCGGTGCAGATGGAACAACGCCCAGCACACCGAGGTCGCGGTGGTCTCGTGCCCGGCCACCAGCAATGTGCGGAGTTCCTCGCGCAGTTCGCCGTCGTCGATCCGCGACCCGTCTTCGTAGGTCGCGGCGAGCAGCATGCTCAGGATGTCCACCCGGCCGTCCTCGGGCTCCGCGCGCCGGCGCTCGATGTCCTCGGTCAGCAACGCATCGAATTCGTCGCGGGCGCGGACGAACCGATCCCAGGGCGCGTGTCCGAACACACCGCGGCGCAGCGGTGGAACCAACATCAGCGGGCCGGTGTAGGCGGCGAGGAAATCGGCGACCACCCGGATGTATTCGGCCGGGCGTTCGGTGCCGGTGAGCCCGAACACCGCCTCCAGGATCACGCGCAGGGTGATGGCCCGAAGGGCAGACCGCGAGTCGACGATGCGTCCCGGAGTCCAGTCGGCGATCTCATCGAGGGTCGAATCGCGGATGATCTCGCCGTATGCCCGCATCCGCTCCCCGTGGAACGGTGGTGTCAACAATTTCCGTTCCCGGCGGTGCCGCTCTCCGGATATCAAGATCAGCGACGCGTCCCCGACCAGCGGCGCGATCGGATTCGGTGTCGGGGGCTCGACCAGATCGACGGGCGCACGGAAGATATCTCGGGCACCCTCGGGATGTCCGGTGAACAGGATCGGCGTGAAGCCGGGAAACCGGACCTCGAACGGGTCACCGTCGCGGTCGCGCCGCCACCGAAAATAGCGATCGGGATCGGCCCCGGCGGTGAGCGTGCGAACAGCACCGCGCCCGGCCGCACGTAACTGCGAGGCACGCGGCAACATCGTCGACATACCGCGGCCCTCAGATCGCCTGCAGTGCCCGCAGCACCGCGCGGCCGGCGGCGGGATCGCCCACCGCGATGCGGGCGCTGCCGTCGGCGTAGGGTTTTGCCACGATGCCGGCGCGCTGCAGCGCCGGTGCGATGCGCGACCCGTTCAGGTAGAGGAAGTTGGCATGGCTGCGGGGAACATGCACCCCGTTCTGCCGCAACGCCACCCACAAGAGTTCGCGTTCGGCGGTGATCCGCGCGACCCGGTCCCGCAGTTCGTCCTCCGCCGCATAGGAGGCGGTCACCGCCGCCACCGCCGCGCAACTCATCCCGAACGGCAGCTGCCGGCGCCGCACCCGCGCCACCAGCTCCCGCCCTCCGAATACGTACCCGATGCGCAGCCCGGCCAGCCCGAATGCCTTCGAAAACGTCCGCAGCACCAGAATATTGGGGTAGCGGCGAATGAGGCCGAGCACATCGACCGCGTCGGCGGCGTCGATGAACTCGACGTAGGCCTCGTCGAGGATCACCACCACCTGCGGCGGAATCGAGGACAGGAACACCTCCAGGTCGGCCGCGGAGACCAGGGTGCCGGTGGGGTTGTGCGGCCGGCACACCACCACCAGCCCGGTCCGGTCGTCGACCGCCTCGCCCATCGCACACAGATCCTGGCGACCACCATGATCGAGCGGCACCGCCACCGCTTCCACGCCCAACATGTCGGCCATGATCGGATAACCGTCGAACGTCGGGTTCGCGAACACCATGGTTTCGCCGCTTCGCAGCACGGCCTGCATGATCTGCATCGCCACCCCCGTCGCGCCCGAACCGACCGCCACCTGCTCCGGGTCCACACCGACCCGGTCGGCGATGATCCGGGGAAGCCGCTGCGGCAGAAACTCCGGATATCGATTCGCCCGGGCCATCTGTTCGTACAGCGCCGCCAGCACCGACGGCAACGGCGGGAACGGGTTCTCGCTCAGCCCGAGCTCGAAGTGGGGCATCGGCCTGGTCACGCCGCTCCCCGCCGACGGTGTCGTCGCCTCCGCGATCTCGCCGGTCATGGCGTCGGCCCCGCTCCCCATCGGACGGCGGCCGCACCGGCGAAGTCGCCGGCGTGGGCGAATCCGGCCAGCACCACCAGTGACCCGTTGCCGATGCGCCCGTCCCGGTTGGCGGTATCCAGCGTCACCGGAATGCCGGCGCCGAAAAGGTTTCCGCACTCGTCGAAGGTGTCCGGGTGCTGCTCCGGGGTCAGCTGCATGGCCTCGCGCCAGTTCCGCAGGAACAGCCGGTTGGGTTGGTTGGTGACGAAGGTGTCGACCTCGGCGGATTGCACGCCGATCCGATCGCAGACCGCCAGCGCCACCTCCGGCACCAGCCGGTTGCCGCGGGCGAACACCTTGGTGATCTTGGACTCGGTGAACCCCACGCAGACCTGCCCGAGGCCCGGCTCCCAGTACTTGCGATCGGAGACCGGAACTCCCTCGAAGGTCATGTCCCCACCGAACTCCGGATAGGTGCGGCATTCGATGCCCAGGATCGGGGCGTCGTCGGATTTGGTCAACAGGCCGACCCCGCAGCCGTCGCCGGGGACCGAGGCATGCGCCAACCCTCGGATCTCGCTCTGGGTGAAGACCTGTCCCGCACTGTTCTGGGTCGTGGCGACCAGCGCCGTGGTCGCATCGGAGTTCTGCAGGATGGTCCGGGCCAGCGCCATCATGTGCACGAACGACGCGCAGCCGCCGTTGTGCACGTCGATCACCCAGTCCGGGCGCAATCCCAACCGGCGGGCCACCTCCGGGCCGCAGCCGAGCACCGGGTTGTCGGGCAGCTGGGTGTGGGTGAGCAGCACATCCACGTTCGAAATCGTGTCCGCGCCGTGCCTGTCGATCAGCGGGGCCACCGCCCGCTCCACCATGTCCACCGCAGTCTCGTCACGGGCCACGTGGTGCCGATACTTCGGCGAGCGGAACATGACGTTCTTCGCCATCCGGTCCGAGCGGGAGAACTGAGTGAAATATTCGGTGGGAACCCGATTCTCCGGTAGATAGCTGGCGACGTCGACCAGGCTGACCGTGGGCCGGGCCGCTGTCATCGGTGCGTGCACTGTCATGCTCATTTCATCCATTCCGGCTTGATCGGCAGACCGTGGGTGGCGCGGTACTCGCAGATGGCCTTGAGGTTGTCCATCTCCAACTGATGTCCGGCGGAGAACATGTCCCAGAAGTCGCCGACCCACACCGGGCGGTTCGCCGGTGCCGTCTCCGGGTAAGGGTTCTCGTCGTAGAACGGGTGGCGGCAGTTGGTCCACAGCACCACCGATCCGGGCTTGTTGAGCACCACCTGCGCATCGACCACCCGCATCAGATAGATCATCCACAGGTGTCGGCCCTGGTCCCACGCGCAGTGGTAGTCCACCGTCATCGCGTCGGGGTTCGCGACGGTGCGCACATAGCATTTCGTCTGGTCGCCGAGTCGGTCGTAGGAGAGCCACAGCCCGGGCTCGTCGGTCTCGGTGAACCCGCGCAGGCTGTAGGTCCACTCCTCCAGACACCGGGTGTCCGCAAGGTACTCGTACACCTCACGCGGCGGCGCCGCGATGTAGGCGTTGACCGGGCAGAACTGACCGAACACCTGGTCGTGCGGGTACACCGACCGCAGCATGTCCACGATGATCGGTGTGGTGGCCTCCTTGTCGGAATTTTCGATCCGCAGCACACCCGGGATCAGATCCTCGGCGATGTCGCTCAGAGCGGGAAGACTGATGGTCACGATTTCTCTCCTTCGGTTCTTTATCGGGGGCTGGTCAGGAACGGCAGGAACGGTGGTATCTCGTCGGGATCGCAGTCCACCGCTACGAACGACGGCCCTTCGGTGTGCGCGCTGCGTGCCAGCGCGTCGGTCAGCTCGCCGACACTTCGCGCGGCGAATGCCGGCAGCGTCGGGAACATCGCCGCGATCCCCTCGCCGAGCAGGGCCGGCCGGAATCGGTTGAAGCTGTATCGATCGCGGTAGAACAGTTGCTCGCGGGTCACGCACATCGCGTGCGCGTTGTTGTTGAACACGATGAATGTCACCGGCAGGTCGTGCTCGATCGCGGTGTGCATCTCCAGGCCGTGCATGAAGAACGCGCCGTCCCCGGCGATCACGAACGTCCTTCTGTTCCGCGCGAACGCCGAGCCGATCCCCGCGCCGAAGCTGTAGCCCATGCCGCCCATCCCGAGGGCGACCACGAACCGCCCGCCGCGGGGCACCGAAAGATGATGCACCACCGATGCGCCCGTGTTCCCGGCGTCGGCGAACACGTCCGCTCCCGCCGGCAGCATCGCTGTGATCGCCTCCACGGCCTCGCGGTAGCGCAGCCCCGGCCCCGAGGAGTCGGGTACCTCCAGCGTCGTCAGGGCCTGCGGGCCTGCCGGTTCCGGTACGCCGTCGACGTCGAACAGCGCCGTGAGCTCGTCCAGTGTCGACCCGAGGTCCATGCTCACCGCGTGCACCGTGGGCGCATAGGGTGGTTCGGCGCCGATGCTGGCCACCGGCACTCCGGCCAGCGCACCGTCGAGCCCGGCTCGTGCGGTCATCGGCATCCGGGTGCCCACCAGCAGGCACAACGCCGCCTGCTGCACGGCGTCGACGAGTTCGGCGTGGCCCATTATGCCTGCCACACCGCAGAATCCATGCTCGTCGGCGGCGTAGCAATCCTTCGCATCCGGTGCCACCCCGACCGCCGCGTCCAACGCGACGGCCAACGCCCGCACCTGCGCGCGGGCATCGTTGCGCGCCACCTGATCGCCGACGATGAGCACGATCTTGCCGGTCCGCCGGGCCGCGGCGATCATCTCGGCGACCCGGGCCAGCCCGATGTGATCGCGAACCACCCGGCGGGTCGGCGGGGTGAACCGGGGCCCCGTAACGGTGGCCTGCTGAACATCCTTGGGCAACAGCAATACCGCAGGCCCACCGCACAGCGCCGCGGACACCGCCCGCTCCAGGTGCTCGGCGATGTCCTCGGGCCGCTCGACCCGCGCGCAGTAGCGGGAGATCTCGAAGAACAACCGCGCAGCGTCGATCGAACCCGCCCGGCCGCTGGAATCCTGGAACGCCCCGCCGCCCTCCAACGTGGTCGGTGGCTGACCGACCAGGGCCAGCACCGGCACCCGCGAGGTGTAGGACTCGGCCAGTCCGGCGACCAGGTTCATCGCGCCACCACCCGAGGTGGCGGCGACAACACCGAGCCCACTCGACGAGCGTGCGTACCCGTCGGCCATGGTGGCCGCGGAGAACTCGTGCTTGGCAACCACCCCGGTCACATCCACGTCGGCATCGAAGACCGCGTCGTAGAGGTCCTCGATGTTGGCGCCGTCCACCCCGAAGATGTTCCGCACGCCCAGCGCGGCCACCGCATCGACCAGGTAGTCGACGACCCGCCGCTGTTCGCGTCCATGACTTCGACCGCTCGTTACCATGCCGTGCTCCTCCCGGGACTTCGGTCCCTGCTCTTCTTGTCGCTTCCCGATGTGGTGAGGTCTGGCCCGATCGGGTCACCGTCACGGGTGCCCTTGGGCGACCCCACACGTAGGGGCTGGGGTCAGGTTCGGGAGCGCCGGGCCTACCCGGAATCTCTGCATCGTTTCGCTCCGCCTGGTGCGCAGCTGATCGCCTACCACAATGTGCCGGCGCCGCTGCCCCCAGTAGGCACCCCAGGTTGCAAATCTCTACCCCGAGAGGAAATGCCACGGGTGGGGACAGGACGAACCGTGCAGTCAGCGGCCGGACCGGACGACGGCGGACACGCTGCCGGGCGAGCCGCTTCGGCGCCGGGCGGAGGTGAACCGTCCCGTGGCTTCGGCGATCGCTGCGTCTTCGGTCATGACGCCCTCACTTCATCGGCACATCCTGCGACGCACTCGCAAGTCCCATATCGGGTCTGGGGAGAGCATCCGTGCAGAAGGCCTCGCACTTCGTCCTGCGGCGGCAACGAGTAGTCGACTACCTGACCTGCCGATTCCCGATAGGTAAGCGCTCGACGTGACAGTGCCGCGCCCACGACCCGCCTACGACCGGCACCCTGAACATCGACGCGGATGCGGGAGCAAGCGGGCCGAGCCTGACGGGATGGATCGCCTTGGGGGCGGCCACCGCTGCACGACACACGTTCTTGGTCAAGGTGTTCTCCCTCGCAGTGTGCGCCGGGCGGGTGATGAGCCGCCGGCACGAATGGTTGACGTAGAACAGCATTCGGCACGGGCACGGTGACCGGCGACGGGGGAAACCCTGGACCGGACGCGCCGGGTTGTCCCCGATCGGAGCGGGTGGACGGCGAGTTCGAGGGATTTCCCCGTCGAGTGACCGAGGTCATCCACGCAAGAGTTATCACATGGCTGTTGATCTGTTGCGTGCGGCCGACCGGTTCGCCACCGCGCTGCACGTGCCCCTGTACGAGGAGGCACGTGCCCTTCGGCAGCGGCAGCAGTCACACAACCTGGTCCGAGGAGTTACGGCCCCACCGTTGGAGGCGGGAGGACTGCCCGTCCTGCTGGTCGGCGGTCTGCTCGACACCCCTGGCTGCTCGAGTCCCTCTCGGACTGGTTCGACCTGGTTGACTGTCGCCCCACGCCGGCGCCGGTCAACCGCGTGGTCGGTGAGGTCGAGGCCCGCACCTGCATCCTTTGCGCAGGTAGGCGCGGCGGTGCGCGGACACCCCGGAATGAAACCGTTGGGCTTCCATGCGATCAGTACGTTGCCACCGTTGTGACGGACTCGGACCAGCATCCTTTCGTCTTGCCGTCGGCGCGATCGTCGCGGCCGACCGGCCGGCAGACGCGCTTCGGCGAATACAGCAAGACCGGTCCTTCTCGAGCGTCCACGCCCCGAACTGCCAATGTAACCGATAATTAGTCACGCTAATCATATTCTGGCACCCATACACGTGAGAATGTGGAAGTGCCCAGCCAGCTGCGTGAACGCGCGTTGCGGCTGCATCGGGAGTCCGAGCCGAAGCCAGTGATCCGGCGGCTGGTCGAGACGTTGAATGCACGTCGGTTGCCTGGCGACCCTTTTTCGCTGGTGGTTTGACAGATGAGCCGTGTTTTGGCAGCGAGGGGCGGCCGGGCGTGGTCGAATCGGGGCCATGCCTCTCACCGGAGAATACGAACCGAGTCCGTCCCAGTGGGCCGCCGACCAGGTGGCGCTGTACGAGAGTTCCGGCGGTACCGAGGGTACTACCCTGAACGGCCGGCCCGTCGTCGTGCTGACCAGCCGCGGAGCGAGGACCGGCAAGCTGCGCAAGACCCCGCTGATGCGGGTCGAGCACGACGGCGTCTACGCGGTGGTCGCCTCCCTCGGCGGTGCCCCGAAGCATCCGGTCTGGTACTACAACGTCCTGGCGGACCCGCACGTCGAACTGCGTGACGGGCCGACGGTCCGGGACATGACCGCCCGCGAGGTCCACGGCGAGGAGAAGGATCTGTGGTGGCGGCGCGCGGTCGAGGCCTTCCCCGATTACGCGGAGTACCAGAAGAAGACGGACCGGGAGATCCCGCTCCTGATCCTGGAACCGCGCTGACGCGCGAGCGCGGGAGCCGGGTGTGGCCGGCGGGGTGACGAAACCCGCGTTGGGGGTTCCGGGCGGGCAGTGGCAGCATAGGTAGGTGACCACTACCTCGCGAGCCGCCGATCCGATGCACCTGCCCGCCCTGAGCGTGGCCGACATCGAGGCCGCGGCGGAGCGAATTTCGGCGGTGGTCGCGCCCACCCCGCTCGAGCACAGCGAGCGGCTCTCCGTCCTCACCGGCGCGAACGTCTATCTCAAGCGCGAGGACCTCACCCGCGTCCGCTCCTACAAGCTGCGCGGCGCATACAACGTCATGGCGCAGCTCTCTCCCGCCGAACGCGAGGCGGGTGTGGTGACGGCCAGCGCCGGCAATCACGCGCAGGGTGTGGCCTACGCCTGCCGGGCGATGGGGGTGATGGGCCGGATCTACGTGCCCACCCGGACCCCGAAGCAGAAGCGGGACCGCATCCGTGCGCACGGCGGTGCCTTCGTCGAACTCATCCCCACGGGCGACACGTTCGACGCGGCGGCGGCCGCCGCCGCCGAGGACGTCGCGCGTACCGGCGCGACGATGGTCGCGCCGTTCGACGACGCGCGCACCGCGGCGGGGCAGGGGACCATCGCCCGCGAGGTGCTCGACCAGCTGCCCGCGGCGCCGGACCTGGTGCTGGTTCCGGTCGGCGGTGGCGGTTGTCTGGCCGGCATCGCGGCGTACCTGCACGAGAAGTCGCCGTCCACCTCCATCGTCGGGGTGGAACCGGCCGGCGCGGCGTCGATGACCGCGGCCCTCGTCGCGGGCGGACCGGTGACCCTGCCCGAGGTGGATCCGTTCGTCGACGGTGCCGCCGTCAAGCGGGTCGGCGACGTGCCGTACGCGGTGGTCTCCCGGCTCGGCGCCGAGATCGTCTCCCACGCGAACCTGCCGCTGGTCGCGGCGCTCCGCAACGACGGTCTGGGCACCGGGCCGTTCGGGATGACCCAGGTCGACGAGGGTGCAGTGTGCACCGCGATGCTGGATCTGTACCAGAACGAGGGCATCATCGCCGAGCCCGCGGGCGCGCTGTCCGTCGCTGCTCTCGAGGGGTTGACCATCGCGCCGGGCTCGACGGTGGTGTGCCTGATCTCTGGGGGCAACAACGACGTCTCCCGCTACGGGGAAATCATCGAGCGCTCCCTCGTGCACCGCGGCCTCAAGCACTACTTCCTGGTGGACTTCCCCCAGGAGCCGGGTGCGTTGCGGCGGTTCCTCGACGAGGTGCTCGGACCCGACGACGACATCACGCTGTTCGAGTACGTCAAGCGCAACAACCGGGAATTCGGGGCGGCGCTGGTCGGCATCGAACTCGGGGCGGCGGACGGCCTGTCGCCGCTGCTGGCGCGCATGTCGGCCTCGCCGATCGAGGCGCAGCGGCTCGAGCCGGGCTCGCCGGCCTACCGTTATCTCACCTGAGCCGCACGGGATTCCCGGCGGGGGAGGTGTGTTGTCCCCGCCGGGCCCGCCCGTCCGGTGTGTGCCGGCGCCCGTGAACCGCGTGCGCCGCCCGGGTGATTCCGATCGGTGCGGGTGTGGCGGCGGTTCCGGCGATCAGGGGTGTGCGGAGCCGAGCAGGCGGGCGACCACCTGTCGGTGCAGTTCCGGATCGGGCTTCGGGAGGCCGAGCATCGCACCGAGGTAGATGCCGTCGCCCACGAGGCGCACGATCTCGGCGGTGACGGGATCGTCGATCTCGGCGCGCAGGCCCTCGTCCCACGAGCGCATCACCTCGACCACCGCGCGCTGCACGTCGTCGTGCTGGCCGTCGGCACTGCGCAGCGCCGCCACCGTGGACCGGAACAGGGCCATCTCCGCGGCGTCGCCGGTCTCGTCCGGATCGGCGAGATACCACTCCGCGACCGGGGTGCCGCCGGCGACGGCATCGGCGAGCCGGGCGTCGCCCCGTTCGCCGAGGCGCCGCACCATCGCGGCGAGCATCGACTCCTTGGTCGGAAAGTGGTACAGCAGGCCGCCTTTCGAGACGCCCGCGGCGGCCGCGACGCCCTCGAGCGTCACCTGGGCGACCCCCACGTCGACGAGGGTGCGTTCGAGGGCGTCGAGGATGCGGTCGCGGGTGTCGGAGGCCATGGGCCGATTCTACCGATTGTCTTTGTACCGTCCGGACGGTCGGTGCTACCGTATTTCTGTACCGGCTGGACGGTTCAGTGTGGAGGGAAGACGGATGACGAACACCGGGCAGATGCCGGGGCTCCGCCCGGCGGACGCGGGGACCGGGCCTGCGCCCGCGGGTGTGCGCACCTGGGCGGGGCTGGTGGTACTCGCCTGTGCCGTGTTGCTGATCGCGGTCGACGCGACCGTTCTCGACCTCGCCCTGCCCTTCCTCAGTGCCGATCTGGCCCCGAGCGGGGTGCAGCTGCTGTGGATCATCGACGTGTACTCGTTCGCCGTCGCCGGCCTGCTCGTGACGATGGGCGTGCTCGGCGACCGCGTCGGCCGTCGCCGGCTCCTGCTGGTCGGCGCCGTCGGCTTCGCCGCGGCCTCGGCCGTCGCGGCGTGGGCGGTGAGCCCCGAGATGCTGATCCTGGCGCGTGCATTGCAGGGAATCTCCGGCGCCACCCTCATGCCCGCGACCCTGGGGCTCATCCGGCACATGTTCACCGACCCGCGGGAGCGGACCGTCGCCATCGGCGTGTGGGGCGCGATGGCCGGCGGCGGCGCAGCGCTCGGCCCGCTCGTGGGCGGCTGGCTGCTCGAACACTTCTGGTGGGGGTCGGTCTTCCTGATCAACCTGCCGATCATGGCGGTGCTCGTCCTCGCCGGGCCGTTCCTCGTCCCGGAATCGCGGGATCCGCACCCGGGCCGCTTCGACCTGCCGGGGGCCGCGCTGTCGCTGCTGGCCGTGGTTCCGATCGTCTACGCGGTCAAGGAAACGGCGCTGCACGGCCCGCATGCCGCCGCGCTGGTCGCGCTGGGCGGCGGTCTGACGGCCGCCGCGGCGTTCGTGCACCGTCAGCGGGTCGCGAAGAACCCGCTGCTCGATCTCACTCTGTTCCGGCGGCGCGAGTTCTCCGCGGCCGTACTGACGAATCTGCTGGCGATCTTCGCCCTCGCCGGGGTGCTGTTCTTCGGGTCGCAGTATCTGCAGCTGGTGCTCGGGATCGGACCACTACAGGCGGGTCTGCTGATGCTCCCCGGGACCGCGACCAGCGCTCTGTCCTCGCTCGGAGCGGCATGGCTCGTGCGGCGCCTGCCCGTCGGGACCGTCCTGTCGGGTGCTCTGGCCATCGCGGCCGTGGGTGCGGCGATGTTGCTGGCTCTCGGCACCACCCGCGGGGCGGGGTTGTTCGTCGTCGGCTTCACCCTCATCGGCGTGGGGGTCGGCGTCGCGCTGACCCTCACCACCGACCTGGTGGTCGGGGCCGCCCCGGCGGACCGGGCCGGCGCCGCGTCGGCGGTGTCGGAGACGGCGTACGAACTCGGTGTCGCGCTGGGGGTGGCGGTGCTCGGCAGCGTCGTCACGGCCGTCTACCGTTCCCGGCTCGGGATTCCGGGCTCCGGCCACGAGTTCGACACCCTCGGCGGCGCGGTGGCCGCGGCCGGACGACTCCCGGCGGCGGAGGCCGAGGCCCTGCTCGAGTCGGCGCGGGCCGCGTTCGTCGCCGGCACGCACGGGGCCGCGGCCGCCACGGCGGTGATCCTGGCGGCCACCGCCGCGCTGACCCTGCGCATGCTCCGCCGGCGGTGATCCTGTGCGCCTCCGGCTGCGGTGACCCTGCGCGGCCTACGGCCTGCGGTGACCCTGCGCGGCCTCAGACCCGCGGTGTGACGGCAGAGTCGAGCACGACGAACGAGTGCCCCGGCACGAGCGTCGCGGACCCGGTCCGGTTGACCACAACCGGCTCCCACCACACCAGGGGAGCACCACCGAAGGGCACGGTCACCGGGTCGGGCCCGAGGTTGCACGCCACATGAAGGCCGCCGCGGTGCATCACGATCCAGCGCTCGTCCTCGTCGTAGTCGACGTGCAGGTGCTCGAGCCACGGATCGGTCAGCTCGGCGCGTTCGCGGCGCAGCGCCAGCAGCTGCCGGTAGCAGTCGAGCACCCGCGCGTGGCCCGGCTCGGCGCGCTCGGCCCAGTTCAGCGTCGACCGCCGGAACGTCTCCGGATCCTGAGGGTCGGGCACGTCCTCGGCGTCCCATCCGTGCTCGGAGAACTCGCGCCGGCGTCCCTCGGCGGTGGCCCGGGCCAGCTCGGGTTCCGGGTGGGAGGTGAAGTACTGGAACGGTGAACTCGCGTCCCACTCCTCGCCCATGAACAACATCGGCGTGAAGGGGGAGGTGAGCACCAGCGCGGCCTTGACGGCGAGCTGACCGTGGTCGAGGTAGTGACCGGGCCGGTCGCCGATCGCCCGGTTGCCCACCTGGTCGTGGGTGCACGTGTAGGCGAGCAGGGAGCTCGCCGGGATGCGCCCGACGTCGAGCGGGCGCCCGTGCGTGCGCCCGCGGAAGCTCGAATAGGTCCCGGCGTGGAAGAACCCGTGCCGCAGGGTGCGGGCTAGACAGTCGAGCGAACCGAAATCGCCGTAGTAGCCCTGTCGTTCGCCGGAGACGGCGGCGTGCACGGCGTGGTGGATGTCGTCGTCCCACTGCGCCTGCAGGCCGTAGCCGCCGGCGGCGCGGGGCGAGATCGTCTTCGGATCGTTCAGGTCGCTCTCGGCGATCAGGCTCAGCGGCCGGCCGAGGTGCGCGGACATCCGGTACGTCGCGACGGCCAGTTCCTCGAGCAGGTGCACGGCGGTGTGGTCGACCAGTGCGTGCACCGCGTCCAGGCGCAGCCCGTCGATATGGAAGTCCCGCATCCACCGCAGGGCATTGTCGAGGATGTAGCGGCGCACCTCGCCGGAGTCCGGCCCGTCGAGGTTGACCGATGCGCCCCACGTGCCCTGCCCGCCGGACAGGTACGGGCCGTAGCGGTCCAGGTAGTTGCCGGACGGTCCGAGATGGTTGTAGACCACGTCCAGGATCACCCCGAGGCCGCGGGCGTGGGCGGCGTCCACGAAGCGCTGCAGGCCGTCCGGGCCGCCGTACGGCTCGTGCACCGCATACCAGAGCACCCCGTCGTAGCCCCAGCCGCGGGTGCCGTTGTAGGCGTTGACCGGCATCAGCTCGACGAGGTCCACCCCGAGCTCGACGAGGTCGTCGAGGCGGTCGACGGCCGCGTCGAAAGTGCCGCCATCGGTGAAGGTGCCCACGTGCAGCTCGTAGACCACTCCGCCGGCGAGTTGCCGACCGGTCCAGGACGCGTCGGTCCAGGCGCTCTCGTCGAGCGAGTGCAGCTGGGACAGGCCGTGCACGCCGTCGGGTTGCCGCGGCGAGCGCGGGTCGGGCAGCACGGTCTCGTCGTCGTCGAGGACGTACCCGTAGCGGGCACCGGGGGAGGCGTCGACCTCGGCGCGCCACCAGCCGCCGTCGTCCCGGCGCATGGGGTGGTCCGTGCCGTCGACGCGGAGCCGGACGGATTGCGGGGTCGGAGCCCAGACCTCGAAGGTATGCACCCGACCAGCATGCCCGGTCGTCGTCGCGCCTGCAGGCCTCCGAAATCTGTTGCAGTTTCGATGCAACCGATGCTGATACGCTGAGATCGATGTCCCAGCATGCCAAGAGGACCTACAGTTCGCCGCTGCGCGAGGAGGCCGCGCGCCGTACCCGGGCGACCGTCGTCGACGCTGCCGCCCGGCTCTTCGTCGATCGCGGGTACGTCAGCACCACGGTCAAGCAGATCGCGGAGACGGCCGGGGTCGCCGTGCGAACCGTCTTCACGGCGTTCCCCGGCGGCAAGTCCGAACTGTTCCGGGAGGCGCTCGACGCCGCGGTCGCGGGCGGGTCCGCGGACTCGGCCGGCGACGATCCCGCTCCGGCCGAGCGTTCGCGCCCGGGGCGGGTCGCCTCCGGCCCGGCGGGATCGGACGCCGAACGCATCGTCGAGCAGGTGGTCCGTTACGGCGCGGACCTGCTCGAGCGGGCCGGCGGGCTGCTGATGACCTCGGTCGAGTCGTCGGGCGCGGACCCGGACATGCGCCGGTTCGCCGACGAGGACGCCCGCGCCACCGCGGACAACGCGCGCACGATCGCGGTCGGGCTGCACCGGCACGGGCTGCTGCGCGACGACGTGAGCGTCGATCACGCGGCGCACGTGCTCTACACGCTGGGTTCTCCGCAGGTGCATGCGCTGCTGCGCCGCGACTGCGGCTGGGACGTGGACGAGTACCGGGCGTGGCTCACGGCGACCCTGCGGGCGACGCTGCTGCGCTGAGCCGGTGCCGCCTCCTCACGGCCAGGCCGCCGGGGCCGGGACGCGCACCGCCCGCGGGGTGGTCCCGAAGCGGGCACGGAACGCCGTCCCGAACGCGCTGAGCGATCCGAAGCCGGAGGCGAACGCGATGTCGCCCACGGCGACCGCGCTCCAGCGTGGGTCCTCGAGGCGGCTGCGGGCGCGGTCCAGCCGCCGGTTGCGGAGCAGTTCGGCGGGCGTGGTGCCGGCCGTCCGCAACGCGAGCTGGAGCTGCCGCAGCGACCAGCCCAGGTCGCGCGCGATCGACGCCGGTGTCAGGTCCGGATCGTCCGAACGTTCGTCGACGTAGGCCCGGGCGGCCGCGGCCACCGCCTCCAGGCCGCCCGGGCGGATGCCGTCGCGCAGGTCGGCCAGGGCGACGGCCACGAGTTCGATCACCCGCGCGCTGATCGTGACGAATGCGGGACCGGACAACGACTTCCGTTCCCGGGCCAGCGCCCGCGTCATCGTCTCCGCCACCGACGCGACGCCGCGGCGCAGGTCGAGCACGCTCGGCCCGTCGGCGACGGCACGGTCGGGCAGGCACCCTTCGGGCACGGTGAGCACCCACGCCCGGGTCTGCGCGCGATGGAGGAGCTCGAAGGGGCGGGCCATCGACACGAGGGCCGCGCGGCCGACCGGCACCGGCAGCGTGACCCCGTCGTGCGCGACGGTGAGGGTGCCGGATTTCGGCACGAACAGTCGCATGCTCCGGTCGTCGTCCGCCCGGACGTGCCGCGCGGTCCGCGCGTAGGTGATCCGATCGGACCAGAACTCGACGAGCTGGTGATTCCCGCAGCGCTGCACGTGCGTGGCGCCGGCGAAGTCGGCCGGCGACCGCTCGCCCGGAGCGGGGAAGAAGTAGTCCAGGGTGCCGTGGTTGAACCGCACGTGGTCGGTCCAGAACTCGGCGCGGTCGCGCCGCGGCACGCGGCGGGTCGTCGTGAACTGCACCTGGTAGTCCGCTGTCACCGTGACCTCCTCACCGGCCGTGCGCGGGACGGGCAGGGTCCTGCGCGGATCGACGAGTGCTGCGACCGGACCGCTCCCTACGCTCGTCGGCAGTGTAGTGACGAGCGCCACAGCGCGGTGCGGTGGCCCGGATCCAGGAGGTTTCTCATGCTTCGAGCATCGGTCAACGGGACGGAACTCGCCTTCGTCGACGTCGGTCCGCGCGACGGGGTGCCGATCGTGTTCAGCCACTCGCTCTTCTTCGATCACACGATGTTCGACGCGCTCGTGCAGAAATTCGCCGACGACGGGTACCGGGTGGTCGCCTACGACCATCGTGGGCAGGGTGAGAGCGCCCCGGCGGCGCGGGACGAACTGGCGGTCGACGTTCTCGCCGAGGACGCCGCGGCCCTGATCGAGCACCTCGATCTCGCACCCTGTCACGTCGTCGGGAACTCCCTCGGCGGATTCGTCGCGCTGCGGCTCGCCGCGCGACGGCCCGAACTGCTCCGCACGGCCGCCGCACTCGGCTCGTCGGCGGAGGAGGAGTACAAGCTCGACGAGTTCGCTCCGCTGGTCGGCCACCTCACCGAGCACGGCACGGCCGACGTCGTCGACACGATCATGTACATCATGTTCGGCGATTCGAGCCTCGCTCAGGAGAGCGCGATGACGAGCACCTGGCGCGCGGCGATCGCCCGGCTCGGGCCGCGCATCGGAGACGCGGCCCACGGCGTCATCCACCGCGGACGGATCGTCGAGGAGCTGGCCGGCTGCCGCGTGCCGGTCCTCGCCGTCGCCGGCCGCGAGGACCACGCCTACCCGCCGCCGATCTCGTCGGTGAACATCGCCGACGCCGCGGGAGGCCGGCACGTCACGGTCGATGCCGCGGGGCACTCCGTGGCGCTCGAGCAACCGGACGAGGTCGCGAGGCATCTCTTGGAGCACTTCGCCCCGGCCGGGCGGGACCGATCCGGCGGGTGACGGCGCGCCGCGGCAGCCGGGGTGGCGCCCCAGCGTGCGCCGCGGAGACCGGCGCACCGGGTATGTGGAATCCACGGTCTACGGAAAAATGGAATTTACCGAACCAGGTCCGCGCGGTTCCTCGCGTCCGAGAATTGCACCGAAGACGGGGCGCCCTCCCGGCGCGGGCGCACCGCGGCGGGCACGGGCTCGGGAACGACCGCCCGGAACGGGCCGCATCCGGAAGAGGTCGCCGCGGGCGTGTACCGGCTCGGGGCCGGCCGCGGCCTGACCGAGGCCAACGTCTACCTCGTGCGGTCGGGGCACACACCGGGGCACCTCGCGTTGTTCCGCAGGTCCGGCCGGGTGGCGATCACCGGCGGCGCCGTGCTGACGGTCGACGTGAGCTCGCTGCCCCGGCCTGCTGCGCCGCAGGCGCGGGACGTCCGGTCCGCCCCGCCTCACTACGTGGAACCGGGCCTACGCGCGCGAATCGATGTCCCGGATCGCGGGGCTCGCGCCCCGGGTCGTCGCGAGTGGCCACGACCGGCCGCTGCACGTCCCCGAGACCGCCGGGCCGGCGGAATCGTGAGGGGTCCCGGCGGTGGGGCGCTCGAATGTGTTTCGGATCACATTCCGCCGGATATCCGAGACAGTGGGTCGGGACGTCGAGGCAGGGAAGGAGGAAATCGGTCATGTGGAACTTCCGACCTGAGTTCAACTGGTTCATGCATCTGTTCCGCGACCTGTTCGGCTGGTTGAGCTGAGACAGGGCCTCACCGTCCGCGCCCCGCCCGGGGGCGGACGGTGACATACGTCGCCTCGACGGCGACGGGGACCGCGAACCCACGACGTTGCCCGAGAGGACCCCATGAGTCACGCCAGTTTCGCGTCCCGGGTCGGTGCCACTCGCGACAAGCTGTTCGACCTGGCCCGCGAGATCGCCGCGATCGTGGAGGCCGCCGAGGCACTCGACCGGGAGTCCCTGCCGCTCGCCGACGAGATCGCCGTGACCGGGCTCGTCGACGCTCTCACCGACGTGAGCGGGCACCTCGACGCGGCGACGGAGCCGCTCGGCGAGGCCGTCTGGTTCTCGCGTCATCTGCCCGGACCGTTCGGCTGACGCTCGCGCCCGAGGATTACGCGGCCGGAAACCGGGTATGTCGTCGGGGCCGAGGCGCTGCTCTCGGCACCGTTCCCGCACCGCCGACACCAGGAGCGCACGTGAGTACCCAGAACCCCGGACCTCAGCCGGAAGACACCCCCGGCCTCGACGCCGGCGGGGGAGTACAGCCCGGGGACACGCCGCCCGATGCCGGACAGACCTCCGGTCTGTCGCATCCCCAACCCAACCCGAGCCGGGTGATGCCCGTCTTCGCGATCCTGCTCATCGCGTTGATCGTGCTCGGAGTGGCGGCGTTCTTCGTGGCGCGCGCGTTCGCCCTCTTCGACTGAGTACGCCGAACGACCGAACCGCGCCCGCCAGGTCAGCCGAGAGCGTCGACGTAGAGCCAGCGGCCGTCCTCGCGGACGAACCGGCTGTGTTCGTGCAGCACGTCCGCGTGACCGCCGAACCTGTAGTGGGCGCGGAACTCGACCGTTCCCTCCGTGTGCAGGAACCCGCCGCCGCTCGTGCGCAGCACCTCGAGCCCGGTCCACCGCTGCGCCGGATCGAGGTCCAGCCGCACCGGGCGAGTCCCGGGGTGCCACGTGCGGCGCAGATACGCCTCGTCGCCCACCGCGAAGGCGGTGTACCGCGAACGCATCAGCTGTTCGGCGGTGGGCGCGTGCCCGCCGGCGAGGAACGGCCCGCAGCATTCGCCGTACGGCAGGCCCCGGCCGCACGGGCAGGGTGTGGTGGGGCCGGGTCGGGGGGCGCGCTCGCGTGGACTCACCGGCACATTATCGCCACGGCCGGGATCGGGCGGTGGTGCCGGCCGTGGCACGATCGAACCTCGGGACGAGCGCGGCCGGAGGAACGGTGGGGCATGGTCGAATCTGCCGACACACAGGCATGGGAGCAGGGCAGTCCCGGCACCGCGCTGCGGCACAGCTTCGCGGCCGTCCCGCTTGCCGGGCCGGACGACACGGTTGCCGGGGTGCTCGACCGGATGCGGGAGCACAGTTTCGACAGCGCCGCCGTCGTCGCCGTGCTCGCCGGTGAGGTGCTCGTCGGTCTCGTCACGATCGAACGGCTGCTGGCAGCCCCCGGCACCACCCGGATGAGCGACGTGATGGATCCGGATCCGCCGGTGGTGCGTCCGGACACCGCGCAGGAACGGGCCGCGTGGAAGGCTGTTCAGCACGGTGAACCCGGCCTCGCCGTCGTGGACGGCCGCGGCCGGTTCCGCGGTCTCATCGCGCCCCAGCAGCTGCTCGCCGTGCTGCTGCACGAGCACGACCAGGACATGGCCCGGCTCGGCGGCTTCGTGCACTCGGTGGACGCGGCACGGGCCTCGAGCGTCGAGGGAATCCGTCGACGCCTGTGGCACCGGCTGCCGTGGCTCGTCGTCGGTCTGGTCGGGGCCATGGTCTCGGCCCGCCTGATGCAGGTCTTCGAGGCCGAGCTCGACGCCGACCTCGCCGTCGCCTACTTCGTGCCGGGCATCGTGTACCTGGCGGACGCGGTCGGTACGCAGACCGAGGCGCTGGTCATCCGCGGGTTCTCGGTGGGTGTGGGGATCCGCCGGATCGTGCGCCGCGAGGTGCTGACCGGCCTGTCGGTGGGGGCGCTGCTGGGTGCGACGATGCTGCCGGCGGTGCTGCTCATGACGGGAAACCGGGATCTCGCGGTCGCCGTGGCATCGGCCGTGCTGGCCGCCAGCACCATCGCGACCACCGTCGCGATGGTCCTGCCGTGGGCACTGCAGCGGCTGGGCAAGGACCCGGCGTTCGGGTCCGGCCCGCTCGCCACCGTGATCCAGGACCTGCTCTCCATCGTCATCTACTTCGTGGCGGTGACGCTTCTGCTCGGCTGAGGGGTGGGGTGTTCCCCACCCCAGGGGTCCTTGGGGGACAAGGCGTTCCCGAGCCACGATGGGGCGACCGACCGCCAATCCCGTGGAGGCCCCGTGACCGTAACGTCGGAAACGTTCACCCCGAACCCCACCGCCCTCGCCGGCACGGCCGAACTGGATCACGTGTTCGACGAGATCGACCGGGTCGACGCCGAGATCGTCGCCGCGATCCGGCGCCGGACCGGTCTCGCGCACCACGCCGGCCGGCTGCGCCGCGCCGGTCACGGAACGGTGCCGGCGCACACGCGTCGCGAGATGGCGGTGCTCGCGCGGTTCACCGCGGCACTGGGGCGGGACGGTTCGGCGCTGGCGGCGACGCTGCTGCGGTTGGGACGCGACCCCCTTGCCGACGCTGCAACCTACGGGCAGGATTGAGTCCGCGCCCTGGAGGTTGTGATGAGCGTCGTCACCGAATCGCGTCTGTCGTATGTCGACAAGCAGGGGCGGCAGCATCGGTTCGAGCTGTCGCCGGAGTCGCCGCGCGTCACCATCGGCCGTGCTCCGAGCTCCGACGTGGCGTTCACCGGCGACAACGAGGTCTCCCGCCTGCACGCCGTCGTGGAGTGGATCGGCACCCACTGGACCATCCTCGACGACGGGCTCTCCCGCAACGGCACGTTCCTCAACGGGGAACGCATCACCGGACGCCGCCGCCTGCGGGAGGGCGACAGCATCCGGATCGGCTCGATCCGACTGACCTTTCAGGAGATCGGTGCCGGACCGGACGAGGCGACCCGCGTCGCGTCGGAGCTGCCGACGGTGCGTTCGCTCACGGAGACGCAACGCGGAATCCTGCTCGCGCTGTGCCGGCCCTACAAGCACGGCGCCGCGTTCGCCACCCCCGCCTCCAACCAGGACATCGCCACCGAGCTGTTCCTCAGCGTCGACGCCGTCAAGACGCATCTGCGGGCGCTGTTCGCGAAGTTCGGTGTCGAGGATCTGCCGCAGAACCAGAAGCGGGTCCGGCTCGCCGAGCTCGCATTGCACAGCGGCGTCATCACCGAACGCGACCTCTGACCTGCGGCTCACCCCACCCGCTGCAGCAACCTGCCGAGGGCCCGCGCGACCTCCGCGGGGCGGTCGGCGATCACCGAGTGCCCGGCGCCGTCGACCCGCACCAGCTCGGCGCGCGGCAGCCGCGCTGCGAGACCGGCGGACAGCTCGAACGGGGTCCACTCGTCCGCCGACCCGCACAGCACGAGCGCGGGGACCGCGGCGAGCACCGCCAACGCGGCGGATTCGTCGAGCACGGCGAACGATCGCAGGAACGCCGCCATCGTCACCACCGGCGTGTCGTTCGCGAGCACCGCCAGCAGGGCCGCCCACCGGGAACCGGGGGCGCGTCGCTGCGCCGCCCGTCTCAGCGGCCGCACCGCCCGTCCGCCCAGGTGCAGCGCGTGCTGCACGGCGCCGGGTGCGTGCTGCACCGCGCGGTGGAACAACTCGACCGCGGGGCTCTCGAGGTACCGCCCGAGCCCCGACCGGCCGAGATCACCGGCGGCGGTGCCGATCAGGCAGATCCCGGCGACCCGGGTGCCGATCTCGTGCGGATGTTGACGGGCGTAGGACAGGATCGTCATGCCGCCCATCGAGTGGCCGACCAGCACCACCGGACCGGCGGAGACCGCGCGCAGCACCGCCGCGAGATCGCGCCCGAGCTGCTCGACGGTGTACGTCTCCGGCCCGGCGGTGCCGGACGCGCCGTGACCGCGGTGGTCGAAGAACACCATCCGCAGCGTCGCTCTGCGGCGCCGGAGCAGCGAATCCCGAAGAGGCGACCAGGTTTCCGTGCGGCCGCAGTGCCCGTGGACGAACACGGCGGTGAGCGGTGCGCCGGCCGCGCCGATCTCGTGGACCGCGAGCGGCACGCCGTCGTCGGCGATCACCGTATGGCGGCGTACGAGACGCTCGGTGCGGAGGGTGGACATGCGGACAAGGATCCGCCGGATGCCGGTGCCGGGCGAGCAACCCCGGTGGTGGTGGATTTCACCTCAGGGGGCCACTTCTGCACCCTGGGTGGTGGACAATCGCGTCATGGATGCGCAGCGGTATGTCGGCGTGGTCGGGCCCGCGGAGGCCACGGCCGAACAACGCCGGATCGCCCGTCAGGTCGGCGGGCTGCTCGCGGCGCGACGCGCCGTCGTCGTGACCGGGGGACTGGGCGGGGTGATGGCCGCGGCATCGCGCGGAGCCGCGGAGGCCGGCGGCACCACCCTCGGCCTGCTGCCCGGCGACGACCGCGCGGAGGCCAACCCGTACCTCACCGTGTCGATCCCGACCGGTCTCGGCGAGATGCGTAACGCCCTGCTGGTACGCACCTGCGAGGCGCTCATCGCGGTCGGCGGCAGCTGGGGCACGCTCAGCGAGATCGCGCTCGCCGTCCGCACCGGCGTCCCGGTGATCTCGATCGGGGGGTGGCCGCTGCCCGCCGCCGGGGTGCTCGCCGTGACCTCCGCCGGGGACGCCGTCGACGCCATCCACGACCTGTTGTGGCGGCGCGATCCCACCGCGGGCTGGACCGGCTGAGGAGTTCTCGCACCCGAGGGTGATTCTCGACCACCCCTGCGGGTGCCGCGCCCACCGCTGGGGTCGGTATCGGCACCGGGGTCTGCGGACGACCGTGGAAGCAGCACAGTCCACCGGTCGTCAGGAGTACCCCCGTGTTGCACGAAAGCCCGGTCGCCCAAGAACATTTCGCTGCCCCGCAGCCCGCCGGCGCGTTCCCGCTCTCGGCGGCCCAGCGCGGGATCTGGTTCGCACAGCACCTGGCCGGCGCCACGCCCGTCAACATCGCCCAGTACGTCGACATCGCCGGGGACCTCGACCTCGACGCCCTCGAAGGTGCCGCCCGTGCCGTCGGACGCGAGTTCGGCACCGGCTTCCTGCGCATCGTCGAGGAGGACGGCCACCCGTTCCAGACGGTCGTGCACACCGGCGAGCGGCTGACGGTGGTCGATCTGCGGGGCGAGGCCGATCCCGTGGCCGCGGCCCGCGAATGGATGGAGCGCGACTACACCGCCCCGGTCGACATGTGCACCGACCGGCTCGCCGTCACCGCCGTGCTCCGCATCGCCGAGGACCGCTGGTTCTGGTACGCCCGGATCCACCACATCGCCCTCGACGGCGTCGGCGCGATGACCCTCGTCGCGCGCACCGCCGAGCTCTACACCGCCACCGTCACCGGAACCGCGGTGCACACGCCGCGCACCGCCGCGCTGCCCGACATCGTCGCCGCGGACGAGACCTACCGCCGCTCCCCGCGGTTCGAGGCCGACCGTGCGTACTGGACCG
>NZ_PCZU01000146.1:0-4183 GCF_002887785.1 Rhodococcus sp. ENV425 | reverse complement strand
CGCGGCGGCCAGCACCGGCAGCAGGTGACGGGCCGCCAGCTCGTATCCCGCGGCCGAGGGATGGAACCCGTCCGCAGAGAACAGGCGGTCCGGCGCGGAGAGGAACTCGGGCGTCAACAGGTCGGCCAGCGGCACCGGATGCCCACCGGCCGCGCGCGTCGCCGCGGCCTGCGCGCGGGCCAGTTGCCGCCCCCACGTCCGCACCACCGTGCGCAGCGGCTGGGGGATCGCGCCGACCACCCCGAGGTCGGGGCACGTGCCGACGACCACGACGGCGCCGCCGGCGCGCAGCCGGTGCACCGCCGAGCCCAGCCGCTGCGCCGAACGATGCAGCGACTGCTTCGCGGTCACGTCGTTGGCACCGACCAGGATGACGGCCGCGTCCGGCGGCGGTCCCGCCACGTACATCGCGTCGACCTGCCCCGCCAGGCCCCGCGAGGTGGCCCCCGCGATCGCCTTCGTGCTGAGCCGGACCCGGCGACGGGACTCGTCAGCCAGGGCGCGGGCCAGCAGCACCCCGGGCACCTCGGCGGCGCTCGCGCAGCCCAGGCCGGCCGCCGTCGAATCCCCGAAGATCATCAGGTGCAGGTCGAACGGCACGTCGCGGCGCCACGGCACCGGGGACTGCGCTCCGGGCAGGTACACCCCGTCCGCCTCGGGCGGCTTCGCCCAGGTGCGGCCGATGACGCCTCTCGCTTCCGTCGCCTGGCGCATCAGGTACGTGTACGTCAGCCACGAGGCGCCGCCGGCGCCGGAGCCGGCGGCGACGGCCGTCGCGCCGGCCAGCGCCGCGGCACGCCACGAAGTTCGGGGCACGGTGGATCACCTTTCCGAGAGGACGGCCACACCCTGAAGTTGCCGTGTCCAGTGTGCGTCGTATGCGTCGCTCGAGCAGCCGGAACGGCGTTGTGCAGAGGCATCTGAGACCATGGAGGAATGCGCATAGCGGATTCCGTCGTCGGTCTCATCGGAAACACGCCGCTGGTCAAGCTCAACTCGGTGACGAAGCCGGGTTCGGGGCTGGTCGCGGCGAAGGTCGAATACTTCAACCCCGGTGGCAGTTCCAAGGACCGCATCGCGGTCAAGATGGTCGACGCCGCCGAAGTCTCGGGTGCGCTGAAACTGGGCGGCACCATCGTCGAGCCGACCTCCGGCAACACCGGCATCGGTCTCGCGCTCGTCGCGCAACAGCGCGGCTACAAGTGCGTGTTCGTGTGTCCCGACAAGGTCAGCGAGGACAAGCGCAACGTGCTCCGCGCGTACGGCGCCGAGGTCGTGGTGTGCCCGACCGCGGTGCCCCCGGAGCATCCCGACAGCTACTACAGCGTCTCCGACCGGCTCGCCCGGGAACTGCCCGGCGGCTGGAAGCCCGACCAGTACTCCAACCCGGCCGGGCCGGAGAGCCACTACGAGACCACCGGCCCGGAGATCTGGCGCGATACCGACGGCAAGGTGACCCACTTCGTCGCCGGCGTCGGCACCGGCGGCACCATCACCGGCACCGGCCGCTACCTCAAGGAGGTTTCCGGCGGCAAGGTCAAGGTGATCGGCGCCGACCCGGAGGGCTCCGTCTATTCCGGCGGCACCGGTCGCCCGTACCTCGTCGAGGGTGTGGGCGAGGACTTCTGGCCCAGCGCCTACGACCCCTCGATCCCCGACGAGATCATCGCCGTCTCCGACGCGGACTCGTTCGACATGACCCGGCGTCTCGCCCGCGAGGAGGGCCTGCTCGTCGGCGGGTCGTGCGGCATGGCCGTCGTCGCCGCCCTGAGGGTCGCCGAGCGCGAGGGACCGGACGCGCTCGTCGTGGTACTGCTTCCCGACGGTGGGCGCGGCTACATGTCGAAGATCTTCAACGACAAGTGGATGGCCTCGTACGGTTTCCTGCGGGCCCCGCTCGACGGCAAGCCGGACGATTCGACCGTCGGCGACGTGCTGCGCAGCAAGTCGGGGGAGCTGCCCGCCCTCGTGCACACGCACCCGTCGGAGACGGTCCGCGACGCCGTCGAGATCCTGCGCGAGTACGGGGTCTCGCAGATGCCGGTCGTGGGTGCCGAGCCGCCCGTCACCGCCGGTGAGGTCGCGGGCAGCGTCAGCGAGCGCGAGCTCCTCAGCGCCGTCTTCGAGGGCCGCGCGAGGCTGGCCGACCCCGTCGCGAAGCACATGAGCCCGTCGCTGCCGCTGATCGGTGTCGGCGAGTCGATCGCCGCCGCCACGAAGGCGTTCGGCGACACCGATGCGCTGCTGGTCATCGACGACGGCAAGCCCGTCGGCGTGATCACCCGTCACGACCTGCTCGGGTTCATCAGCGCGGGCTCGTAGCGGCTACGCCGGTGGCCCGGGGTGTGTTCCCCGGGCCACCGGCGTGTGCCCCCGACTAGGCTGAGCCGCATGAGTGAGCAGCGCAGCCACGGCTTTTCCACCCGAGCGATCCACGCCGGATACGATCCCGACCCGGCGACCGGCGCCGTCAACGTCCCCATCTATGCGAGTTCGACGTTCGCGCAGGACGGGGTCGGCGGGATGCGCGGCGGATTCGAGTACGCCCGCACCGGAAACCCCACCCGCAAGCCGCTCGAGGCGAACCTCGCGGCCATCGAGGCGGGCACCTTCGGCCGGGCGTTCAGCTCCGGCATGGCCGCCACCGACTGCCTGCTGCGTTCGGTGCTGCGGCCCGGCGATCACCTCGTCATCCCCAACGACGCCTACGGTGGCACCTTCCGGCTGATCGACAAGGTGTTCACGCAGTGGGGCATCGAGTACACGCCCGCGCCCATCTCGGACGTCGACGCCGTGCGCGAGGCGATGCGGCCCACCACCAAGCTGGTGTGGGTCGAGACCCCGACGAACCCCCTGCTCAACATCGGTGACATCGCGGCCCTCGCCGACGTCGCGCACACCGGTGGGGCGAAGATCGTGGTCGACAACACGTTCGCGTCGCCGTACCTGCAGCAGCCGCTGGCCCTGGGGGCCGACGTCGCACTGCACTCGACCACCAAGTATCTCGGTGGCCACTCCGACGTGGTCGGCGGCGCGCTGGTCACGAACGACGAGGAACTCGACACCAGGTTCGCGTTCCTGCAGAACGGTGCGGGCGCCGTCCCGGGCCCGTTCGACGCGTACCTGACGATGCGCGGCATCAAGACGCTGGCACTGCGGATGGAACGGCACAGCGACAACGCCGAGAAGATCGTCGAGCTGCTCGACGGGCATCCCGCCGTCGCCCAGGTGATCTACCCCGGCCACGAGGCGCACCCCGACCACGCCGTCGCGTCGAAGCAGATGCGCCGGTTCGGCGGCATGGTCTCGCTGCGCCTGGCCGGCGGCAAGCAGGCTGCCCTCGACTTCTGCGCACGCACCGAGATCTTCACCCTCGCCGAGTCCCTCGGTGGTGTCGAGTCGCTGATCGAGCACCCGGGCGCGATGACGCACGCCTCGACCGCCGGGTCGCTGCTCGAGGTCCCGGAAGACCTGGTGCGCCTGTCCGTCGGCATCGAAGATGCCGCCGACCTCGTCGCGGACATCGAGCAGGCACTGGAGGCGTAAACCCGGATGTGACTGCGCCGAGGGGGCGGATGTGGGCGCCCTTTCTCGCATGTGGCCGCAGGAACCGCCCTCTCGACCCCCGAACCTCCCGGTCGACCGCGCGGTGATCGAGCGCCGCGTTCCCTGTTGATGTAACTTCGAGTTCGCTGTGTGGCGCGTCACAACAGCCAAATTGGAACAGGTTCTTACATATATATGATATCCAAGTAACGAAACCGCACCGGTGACAGAGATCACAAGTACGGTGAAGGCGGTCGTCTGAGGGATGGGGAGTTCGCGTATGTCAGTTGACCCGTCGGCGGTGATTGTGGCGGTGGCCACGGCGGCGAGTGCCCTGGTACAGGGAGCGGACATCCCGGATCAGATCAAGGAACAGGTGACGCAGGCGGTCGAGTCGTTCCAGGCATCGGCCGAAGCCTCCGCCGCGACCACGGACCGGCAGGTCGCCGATCTGGTGGCGGGGTTGCCCGAGCCGATGCGTCCGGCGGCGGAGCAGGCCGTGGCGGACGCGACGTCGGCGGCGACGGACGCGCTGATGCCGCACCTGCCGGCGGAGGCGGCCGCGGTGCTCGAACCGCCGCCGGCGCCGGTGGAGAACCCGGTGCAGGCCGTGCTCGAACAGGTGCCGTCGGTGCCG
>NZ_PCZU01000145.1:0-4504 GCF_002887785.1 Rhodococcus sp. ENV425 | reverse complement strand
TGGGGGGCTTCCGGCATTTCCGCATGTTCCCTGTGGGGCGCAGCCGAACCCGTCGGTCCTTCGTCGGGATCAGTCCACCGGGACCGCAAGGCGGGTGACCTCCGACCGCCCGCGCAGGGTGACTTCACCTTTCAGCGACCATCGGATGCGCTCCGCTTCCGCGGCCACCTCTACCGCCCGGGCCGACGCCACCACGTGGCCGGGGAACGTCTTGGCCACGTCCGACAGCCGAGCCGCTTCGTTCACCGGATCGCCGATCACCGTGTACTCGAATCTCTCGTGAGCGCCCACGTTTCCGGCCACCGCGAGACCCTCGGTGACCCCGATTCCCGCCTCGCACTCGGGGACCTCGCTGCGCAACCGGCGGGCCATCTCCCGGGCGGCCGCGAGCGCACTGCCCGCCGCGTCGTCCATTGCGACCGGAGCGCCGAAGATGGCCAGTGCCGCGTCGCCCTCGAACTTGTTGACGAACCCGCCGGCCCGGTGCACCTCCTCGACCACCACTTCGAAGAAGCGGTTGAGCAGATGTACGACCTCGGTGGGCGGCCGATCGGCCGCCATTGCCGTCGAGCCGATGATATCGATGAACAGCACCGCGACATGGCGTTCCTCGCCGCCCAGGCGCGGCGACGACGCCAACGCCGCCCGCGCGACGTCCTGCCCGACGTGCCGGCCGAAGACGTCGCGGATCCGTTCGCGCTCGCGGAGGCCGTCGGCCATGCGGTTGAATCCCGCCTGCAGTTCTCCCAGTTCGGTTCCGTCGTAGACGACCACCTCGGCATCGAGGTCGCCCCGCTCGATGCGGGCCATGCCGGACCGCACCGACTCGATCGGCGCGACGCTGGTCCGGGCGGTGAGGAGCATAAGCAACGCCCCCAACAACAAGGCGAGTCCGCCGATCGTCAGGATCGTCACCGCGAACCGGACGGGTGATACGGGACGGACGAAGCTGAAGACCGCCACGAGCATCAGCCCGACGACGGGAACGCCGCTGCCCAGCGCCCAGGCCACCATGATGCGGCCGCTGGTGCCGGTGAGTCGGCGTCGCGGCGTCGCCCCGGCCTCCAAGGCCCGGGCCGCGATCGGCCGCAGGGCGAATTCGCTGAACAGATAGACGAAGCCGCAGACCGTCAGGCCCGCGAGGGCGATGGTGAGGGCGACCTTCGGGATCGTGCGCGGATCCACTACACCGAACGCGGTCGCGAACAGCACCAGCCCCAGCGCCCAGAATGCACCCTGCTGGGCGGTGAGGCGCATCGGCAGCCGCATGGTTGCACGTCGTTCGTCGGGGGTGGGATCCCGGTCCTCGAGGATCCACCGCAGTTGTGCAAGGCCGAGCCGGGTCCCGAAGGCCGTTCCCAGGACGATGGCCCCGCCGACGTAGACGGGTGCTATGACGCCGGTGACGATGACGAACTCCGGACGCAGCACCGAGGGGCCCGGGACGACGACGTTGATCAACAACGCCGTGATCGCGGCCCCCGCGATGTTCGTGCCGAGCAGCAACAGGGTGAGCAATGTCTGCACGCGAACACGTTGGCGCCGGACGGATTCCGCGGGCGCGCCGAGCAGCGGCGAGCCGAGGGGCGAGGTGCGGCGGGTGCGAGGCATGGTCGTTCGAGAGTAGTCCGGAGCGATCCTCTAGGGTGGCAACGTGCGCCTTGTGATTGCCCGCTGTCGAGTCGACTACGTCGGACGTCTGACGGCACACCTGCCGATGGCGCGTCGGCTGCTCTTGGTCAAAGCCGACGGATCGGTCAGTGTGCACGCCGACGACCGTGCCTACAAGCCGCTGAACTGGATGAGTCCGCCGTGCTGGCTGGTCGAGGAGTCCGCAGACGAGGCGCACGCCCTGTGGGTGGTGACCAACAAGACGGGTGAGCAACTCCGGATCACCATCGACGAGATCGAGCACGATTCGAGCCACGAGCTGGGTGTGGACCCGGGCCTGATCAAGGACGGTGTCGAGGCGCATCTGCAGGAACTGCTCGCTGAGCACGTCGAAACCCTCGGCCCCGGCTACACCCTCGTCCGCCGGGAATACCCCACGGCCATCGGTCCGGTGGACCTGCTGTGCCGGGACGCGGACGGCGGCACGGTGGCCGTCGAGATCAAGCGACGCGGCGAGATCGACGGTGTCGAGCAGCTCACCCGGTACCTCGAGTTGCTCAACCGGGACCCGTTGCTCGCGCCCGTCAGCGGTGTCTTCGCGGCGCAACAGATCAAGCCACAGGCCAAGACCCTTGCGACCGATCGCGGTATCCGCTGCCTCGTGCTCGACTACGACGCCCTGCGCGGCACCGAGAGCAACGAGTTCCGGCTGTTCTGATATGCCCCGCCGCAACGTTCCCCGATCGCAGCGCCGGCGCCGGCCCGATATCGGCGGGTCGACGTTCTCCGGGGCCACCTCCCGCACCGAATGGGGGCCGTCCGGCGCGGAGTCCGAGCGCTACACCGTGCGCACCGTCCCCGGGTCGCGAGCAACGAAGGCGTACCGGTGCCCCGGCTGCGATCACGAGATCGCGCCGGGAACCCCCCACGTGGTCGCCTGGCCCACCGACGACATCGGGGGCGCCGACGAACGCCGACACTGGCACAACGGATGCTGGGCCGGCCGCGGTACCCGCGGACCGACCCGGCGGTGGTCCTAGTGACGGCTCAGCCGTCGGGTCCTAGTGACGGCTCAGCCGTCGGGTCAGTTGCGGACCTTGCTGGCCACTGCAGGTGAGCGGCCGAGGCGATCGGTGGGCGGTGCCTCCTCGCCGGACCGTGCCTCCTTCGCCGAGTCGGCTTCGCCGTCGCTGCCCTCCGGCTTGCCGCCGGCCGCCGGAAGTTCCTTGGTGGCCGGTTCCTTCTCGGATTCCCCGGTGGCGATCTCCTTGGTCGCGTCGGCCTCGCCCTCGGTGGTGAGCGCATCCCGGTCGCGGTCGAGCAGCTCGCCCTCGCGCGTCACGGCGGCGAGCATCGACGGCACGGCCTCGAGCTGACCGCGTACCCCGTCCAACTGGCTGAGGATGCGGCCGCGCAGCACCCGCAGTTCCTCGGTCAGATCGCGGGCGTTGGCGATCTTCCGCTCGGACTGTTCGGTGGCGATCTCGAGCCGGCGTGCCGCTTCGCGGGACGCGATCTCGAGACGCTGCTCGGCCTCGGCCTTGCTGGTGCGCTCGAGCTCGTCGAGGGCGCCGAGGACCTTGCTGCGGCGCTCGCTCATGGCGATCTCGAAGTCCTGCTGGACCCGGTCCCGCTTGGCTTCCGCCTCCGCCGCCAGGCGATCGCGCTCCGCTTCGGCGGCGGCGATGATCCGGGCGGCCTGGGCACGCGCCTCCGCCATCGTGCGGGCGTGCTCCGTCTCGAATGCCTTACGCCGCTCGGCGAGCTCGGCGATCATCGCTTCGTAGTCCCCGCGCAGCCGGATGCCTTCCTGCTCGGCCAGGGAGATCATCTCGGCTGCGTCGGCCTCGGCCCGTGCCCGCAGCTCGGACGCCTCGTCGGAGGCGAGGCGCAGCATGCGGGAGATGCGGTCGCTCATGCCCTCGGCCGTGGTGGGCGGCACCGACAGCCGATCGACGTCCTTGCGCAGCTCGTCGATCTCGTTGCGGGCGTTCTCGAGCTGTCGAGCCAGGTCGCGAGCCTGCGCGGCGGCCGCATCCCGGTCCGTGGCGGTCACGCGCAGCTCGGCCTCGAATCTGGCGAAGTAGTTGGTCACCTCGTCGCGGTCGAATCCCTTGCGCACGATGGAGAAGGGCAGGTGGCTTGGGGTGCGATCGCGATCGAAGACCATGGCGCCAATCTACCTGCTCGAAGCGGCCGGAGCTGCGCGTGCCGCCGCGTTGTGCTAATGCTGCGGCGGTGTGAACCCGGCGAGTCGGCCGGGTGAGATGGGGGCGGTCAGTGCGATCCGTGCGCAGCAGGTTCGACGAGCTCGACGAGCACGCCGCCGGCGTCCTTGGGGTGGAGGAAGTTGATGCGGGAATCGGCGGTGCCGCGTCGCGGGGCGTCGTACAGCAGGCGCACGCCGCGCGCGCGGAGCTCGGCGGACACCGCATCGAGGTCGCTGACGCGGTAGGCGAGCTGCTGCAGGCCGGGCCCGCTGCGGTCGATGAACTTCGCGATCGTCGAGTTCTCGTTCAGCGGGGCGAGCAGCTGGATCGCGGTCGCGCCCTCCGGCGAGCCGGGAACCGACAGCATCGCCTCGCGCACGCCCTGCTCCTCGTTGACCTCCTCGTGGGTGGAGACGAGCCCGAGGTTCTCGGCGTACCAGGTGAGGGCGGCGTCCAGGTCGGGGACCGCGATGCCGACGTGGTCGATGGCGGTCACGAGGCCGGAGGTCAGCGCCGCGAGCGGAGTCGGAGTGGGGGAGGTCTCAGTCATGAATAAAGACGGTAGCGCTAACGTTAGATCAGTATGCGTCGGGATGGGCTTGCCGGCCTCGAGCCCGCGCGGAAGCCGTCACTCCCACCACCGGAGGAAATCCTCGTGACCAGTTCTGTCATCGTTGCCGGAG
>NZ_PCZU01000144.1:49797-71435 GCF_002887785.1 Rhodococcus sp. ENV425 | reverse complement strand
GACTTGCGCCGACCGTAGACGAAGTAGATCACCACGCCCAGGGCCATCCAGGCCACGAACCGCATCCACGTCTCGACGGACAGGTTGAGCATCAGCCAGCCGCACGCGAGGACCGCGAGGATCGGCACCAGCGGCACGAGCGGCACCCGGAACCCGCGCGGCAGGTCGGGGCGGGTCCGGCGGAGCACCATCACGCCGATGCACACCAGCACGAAGGCGAACAGCGTGCCGATGTTGACCATCTCCTCGAGCACACCCATCGGGAACACCGCGGCGAGGACGGCGACGATGCCGCCGACCAGCAGGGTGATGCGTACCGGGGTGCCCTTACGGCCCGTCGTGGCCAGCTGCCGCGGCATCAGCCCGTCCCGGGACATCGCGAACAGCACGCGGGTCTGGCCGAGCATCATCACCATCACGACCGTGGTGAGGCCGGCGAGGCCGCCGACGTTGATCGCCATCTGCGCCCACGTGATGCCGTGCGCCTCGAACGCGGTGGCCAGCGTGGCGCTGCCGTCGCCGACGAGCGCGCTGCCCGTCCGCAGGTCGGTGTACTTCACCATGCCGGTCAGCACCAGCGTGACGCCCACGTAGAGGACCGTGACGATGGCGAGCGAGGCGAAGATGCCGCGCGGCAGCGCCTTCTGCGGGTTCTTCGTCTCCTCCGCGGTGGTGGCGACCACGTCGAATCCGATGAATGCGAAGAACACCAGGCTCGCGGCGGCGAGCAGGCCGTACCATCCGTAGCTGCTGCCGTCGGCTCCGGTGAGCGCCGAGAACAGCGACTGGTGCACGCCGCTCGCGGTGCTCTGCGCCCCCTCGGCCGGCGGGATGTAGGGCGAGTAGTTGCTCTTGTCGATGTAGAAGACGCCGACCACGATGACCAGCAGGACGACCGCAACCTTGATGGCGGTGACGACGGCCGACACCCGCGAGGACACCTTGGTGCCGACGACGAGCACGACCGTGATCGCGCCGACGATGAGCAGCGCCCCCCAGTCGACCGCAAGCGGCCCGAGATGCATCGTGGTGTGCCCGCTGCCGCCGAGCATGCCACCGAGGTACAGCGACCAGCCCTTGGCGACGACGGCGGAGGCGAGCGCGAACTCGAGGATCAGGTCCCAGCCGATGATCCAGGCGACGAACTCACCGAAGGTGGCGTACGAGAAGGTGTAGGCGCTGCCGGCGACGGGGACGGTCGACGCGAATTCGGCGTAACACAGGGCAGCGAGACCACACGTGATCGCGGCGAGCACGAATGCCAGCGAGATCGACGGGCCGGCGACGTTGCCCGCGGTGCGTGCGGTGAGGGTGAAGATGCCGGCGCCGATCACCACGGCGACGCCGAACACGGTCAGGTCTTTGGCGGTCAGCTCTCTTCGCAGCCGCGAACAGGGTTCGTCGGTGTCCGCGATCGACTGTTCGACGGATTTGGTGCGCCAGATGCCGACTCCGGGCATGGTGTGCTCCTCGGGATGGGATTGTGGGCCCGCCGGACCTCGTGGGCGACCGGGGGCGTGACACTCGCAGGCGACGCATTGTGGTGCCGCAGAGCGGGATTGCGTGAGCAATTCAGTGCAGCAATCATGGCACTGTCACAATTCGTGTCAACATCTTCCGCACCAGCTATTCACAATGCTCAAATGTGATGCGCATCACAACAGAAAGGGTGTCACCGTGCTCAGTTTCGATCGGCTCGACGCGGCTCTTCTCGCCGAGCTCACCCACAACCCGCGGGCCGGCATCGTCGATCTGGCAGCGAAGCTCGGCGTCGCGCGCAACACCGTCCAGTCGCGGATCCGGAAGCTCGAGGAGTCCGGCGCCGTGACGGGATACCGGCCGGTGGTGGATCTGCCGAAGCTCGGCCTGCCGCTGCAGGCGTTCATCGGCGCAGAACTGGTGCAGGCCCGGATGGGTCACGTCATCGCGGAGCTCGAGCGGTTCCCCGAGGTGCTCGAGGTGCACGCGACGACGGGCCGGGAGGACCTGCTGATCCGGATGGCGGCGCAGTCGCAGGAGGATCTGCTCCTGCAGCTCGAACGAATCCATGCGATCGAGGGCGTCGCGCACACCACGACCACGCTGGCGCTGACGACGCCGGTGCCGTACCGGACGCAGCCCCTGCTCGAACACCTCACCCGCGACTCCGGGCACGGGCGCTCCGCGCCGGTGAGCGACCGGCACTGAGAGACCGGCGTTGAGGGACCGGCGTCGAGGGACATCGGTCTCCGGGTACGCGAGAAGGGGGAGGCACCGCGGTGCCTCCCCCTCGCCGTACCGCCCGTCAGGCGGCGTCGATACGCCGCTCGGCGACCCGGTTCGCGGCCGCGCCGGGCCCGATGTCCAGGGTCCGCGACATCTCGAAGATCTCGGCCGTGCGGTCGAAGATCGCGTCCACCCGGGACCGGACGACGGTCGGGTCGGATCCGTCGACCTCCCCCGCGACCTGGATCAGGCCGCCGGCGTTGGCGACGTAGTCCGGCACCCACGTGATGCCGCGGTCGCGCAGGATGTCCTCGACCTCCGGGCGGGCCAGCTGGTTGTTCGCCGCACCGCACACCAGACGCGCACCGAGGACTCCGGCGGTCGACGGGGTCAGCGTTCCCCCCAGGGCACACGGTGCGTACACATCCAGCGGCGCCGCGACGACGCCGTCGGTGACCCGTGCCGCCGGGAACTCGGCGGCCACCCGGGCGAGAGCCACCGGGTTCACATCCGAGACCACCACGTCGGCGCCGTCCGCGGTGAGCAGCCCCACCAGTTCGTAGCCCACCTTCCCGAGCCCCTCGACACCCACGGTGCGGCCGGCGAGAGTCGTTGTTCCCCAGACATGCTCGGCTCCGGCGCGCATCGCCTGGAACACGCCGAGCGCGGTGAGCGGCGAGCTGTCCCCGGATCCGCCGGCCGCGGGAGTGCGTCCCACCGCGTGCGAGGTCTGGCGGCCGATCACGTCCAGGTCGCCGGCGTGGGTACCGACGTCGGCGGCGGTGATGTAGCGGCCACCGAGGGACTCGACGAACCGTCCGTACGCGGCGAGCAGCGCCTCGCTCTTGTCCGTGGCGGGGTCACCGAGGATGACGGCCTTGCCGCCGCCGAGGTTCACGCCCGCGACCGCGGCCTTGTAGGTCATGCCCCACGACAGCCGCAGCACGTCCTCGAGCGCCCGGGCCTCGTCGGCGTACGGGTAGAAGCGGGTGCCGCCGAGCGCGGGCCCGAGCGCGGTGGAGTGGATCGCGACGATCGCGCGCAAGCCGGTCGCGGCGTCCTGACAGAAGACGACCTGCTCGTGTGGGCGGTCGGACAGGCACCGGGATCGGCCGAAGACACCGGCGGGGGCGTCGGAGGTGGCCGAACGGGCGAGGGTCGAGGTGGTCACGTGATGGGTTCCTTTCCGGAAGAATGTATTCGGGATGTCGAGAATCGGTGGCGGCTCAGAAGTCGATCTCGACGCCGAGCTCGGCGAGCCGCGCGCGGTACTGCTCGACGGAGCGCAGCTTGACGTCCTCGTAGCCGCGGACCGTGTCCGGCAAAGCCGCGACCTGCACCGCGCGGTCGTAGGTATCGGCATCGAGGTCGGCGGCGAGGCGATCGACCGTGGCGGTGTAGTGCGCGAGCAGGGCGCGCTCGACCTTCCGGACGTGCGCGTAACCGAACGGATCGAGGCGGGTGCCGCGCAGGCGCCTGCCCTTGGCCAGGATCCGCAGCGCCGCGTGCGACTTCGGTCCGAACCCGATCTTCTTGGTGCGGCCGAGCGCCCGCAGGACCGGCGGGTGCAGCCGGTAGGTCAGCTGCTCACCGCCGGGCACCTGAGCGCGTACCTCGTCGAGGAATGTGGGGTCGACGAGCAGTCGCGCGACCTCGTACTCGTCCTTGTAGGCGGTGAACTTGAACAGCCCGCGCGCGACGGCCTCGCTGAGGTCGGTGCGGTCGGTGACACGGCGTTCGGCCGCCCACACGGACTGCACCCGGTCGATGTAGCGGGCGGCGAGGCGTTCGCCCTGGAAGTCGATGAGCGCGGCGGCACGCACCCGCACGAGCCGCAGCACCTCGCCGTCGAGGGTGGTGTCCGCGAACAGGGCGTCCGGGGCGACGGTGACCTTCGGCTGCGGGCGGGCCGGTTCGGTTGCGGCCGCGAACGCGCCGGGGTCGGCGATCGCCACGCGGCCCCACCGGAACGCCGCGATGTTCGCCGCCACCGCGACACCGTTGATCTCGATCGCCTCCTCGACGGACTCGGCGGGGATCTGCAGGCCGCCGAGTTGATGGGCGGCGCCGACGATCAGGAAGTTCGCGGCGGCGGTGTCGCCGAACAGTGCCTGTGCGGCGGCGAGAGCGTCGAACGAGGCCGACCGGCGGGTCGCCGCGTCCAGCCGGGACAGCAGCTCCTGTTCGTCGGGGTGGCGGATCGACCTGTCGTACACCATGTCCCCGGTGGGGGTGCGGCTCGTCGAGGCCACCGCAACGGTCGTGGCAGGATCGGCGTAGGCGAGGTTCTTCGCATCCGCCGCGGTGAGCAGGTCCAGCGCCAGCAGGCACGACGCCCCGCCGGTGGTCACCCGGTTGCCGGGTTCGAGACCGTCGGCGGCGAACCGTAGGTGCGAGACCACCGGGCCGGCCTTCTGGCTCATACCGATCTGGTCCAGGGATTCGACGTCGAAGCCGGCGCGCAGCGCGGCGGTCGCGAGCACCTGGTTGACGGTGACGATGCCGGTGCCACCGATGCCGGCGAGGAAGATGTTGCGGGTGCCCACCGCGGAGCCGGGATCGGGGTCGGGCACGGCCGGGGGCACCGGGACGGTGCGGCGCTGCGGCGTGCGTCCGGGCGCGACCTCGACCGTCACGAACGACGGGCACTCCCCGTCGAGGCAGGAGTAGTCGGTGTTGCACGACGTCTGGTCGATGCGGGTCTTGGACCCGAACTCGGTGTCGACCGGCTGCACCGACAGGCAGTTGCTCTTGACGCCGCAGTCGCCGCAGCCCTCGCACACCGCCTCGTTGATCACCACGCGCGTGGTGCGGGCGGGCAGGGTGCCGCGCTTGCGCTGCCGCCGCGCATCGGCCGCGCAGTGCTGGTCGTAGATGAGCACGGTGACGCCCGGGACCTCGCGCAGCAGCCGCTGCGCCTCGTCGAGCCGGTCGCGGTGCCAGACCGTCACGCCGCGGGCGAGGGAGCGCTTGCGGTGCCGCTTCGGTTCGTCGGAGCAGACGATGATCCGCCGCACCCCCTCGGTGGTGAGCTTGTGGGTGAGCGCGGGAATCGTCAACGCGCCCTCGGCGTTTTGCGCCCCGGTCATCGCGACGACGTCGTTGTAGAGCAGCTTGAAGGTGATGTTCACCCCGGCCGCGACGCACGCCTGCACGGCGAGCTGGCCGGAATGGAAATACGTTCCGTCGCCGAGGTTCTGGAACATGTGCGGGATGTCGGTGAACGGTGCCTGACCGATCCACTGCGCGCCCTCGCCGCCCATCTGGGTCAGCCCGGTGACGGCGCTGTCGGCGCGGCCGGACATCGTGACGAGCGCGTGGCAGCCGATGCCGCCGCCGCCGATCGAGCCCTCCGGCAGGGCGGTGGAGCGGTTGTGCGGGCAGCCGCTGCAGAAGTACGGGGTGCGCTTGGCCGACAGCACCTCCAGGGGCAGCGACGGGAGCGGCGCGGGTCCGAGGTCCACGTGGCCGCGCAGTACCCGGCGCAGCGGCCCGCGGATCCGGCCGGCGGTCAGTTCGCCGTCGACGGGCATCAGCGGGCGGCCGTCGGCGTCCTTCTTGCCGACGATGCGCGGCGGGGCGTCGGTGCCGTAGAGGATCTCGCGGATCTGGGTTTCGACGAACGCGGTCTTGTCCTCGACGACGACGAGTTGGTCGAGGCCGGAAGCGAATTCGCGGACCAGGTCGGGGCCGATCGGGTACGGCATGCCGATGCGCAGCAGCCGGATCCCGGCGCGATGCAGGTCGGCGTCGGTCACCCCGAGGTCGAGCAGCGCCTGCCGCAGCGCGTCGAACGTGGTGCCGGTGGCGGCCAGCCCGATCCGGGCGTGCGGGGGGTCGACCTCCACGACGTCCAGCCCGTTGGCCTTCCCGTAGGCGTGGACCATCGCCCAGCGCGGCCCGTACAGGTCGGCCTCGGCGATCACGCTGTCGCTCGGCGCAGCCATCGGACGCTGACGGTAGACGAACGGCTTTCCCTCCCAATCGATCTCGGGAACCGTGATGCGCAGGTCCGCGACCGAGCCGTCGACGGACCACGCGCCGTCGGCGACGTCCGCGACGATCTTGAGCGCGACGAGGCAGCCCGAGGCGCGCGACAGCGCGACCCCGTGCAGGCCCATCGAGACGATCTCGGCGGCGTTGCGGGGGAAGAGCACCGGGATGCCGAGGGCCGCGAGGGACCGTTCGCTCACCGCGGGCACGGTCGACGACTTCGATGCCGGGTCGTCGCCGACCATCAGCAGCACGCCGCCGTTCGGGTCGACGCCGTACATGTTGGCGTGCCGCAGCGCGTCGGTGGCCCGGTCCAGACCGGGGCCCTTGCCGTACCAGACACCGACGACAGCATCGTGGGTGGGCGTGCCCGCCCCGAGCCGGCCCTGACTCCCCCACACGGACGTCGCGGCGAGTTCCTCGTTGAAGCCGGGCACGAAGGTGATGTCGTGCTCGGCGAGAACCTTCGGCATGCCGTGCAGCAGTTTGTCGAGGCCGCCGAGGGGGCTGCCGGGGTACCCGGAGACGAACGTGGCCACGCGACGTCCGTCGCGGATGTCGCGCACGTGCTGCTCGACGAGCTGCCGGGCGATCGCCTGGACGCCGGTGAGCAGCACCGTGCCCGAGCCGGAGCGGTACCGGTCGTCCAGGTCGTAGGGAAGACGCTCGATTTCGCGGACCGCGGTCTCGGTCATCGCACACCACCGTTCCTTTGCTGCGACATGTGTTGTGCAGCGTCGCTCAAGTCACATCAACTGGTGCAGCAATGATCGACATAGCTGATTGATTTCGTCAACACACAAGTTTTCAGCGAATCATAATGTTCAAATGTGATCCGCGACACACTCGACAAATGGTCACCGTGATCAGCGGGCGGGTGTCGCACCACTGGCGACGCGGACCCGGCCGGCTCGATGCGCCGTAGCGGACCGGCCCGTCCGCCCTCGCTCCGGGGTCCGACACCGGCTTCGTGCGCGGTTCCGTTCGATGGGCAGATCGGGGCCGTGGACACCGATGCCGTGGACACCGATGCCGGGGGCACCGATGCCGAGGGCACGGCCACCGAAGCCGTTCCGCCGAGGCTGCCAGTTCTGCCGGATTTGTCAGGAGCCGGGAGTACCCTGAAGTGGCGCCGGCCGGTTCCGGGCCGGAGCGCCTGGGGAACTGCCGATGAAAGCTTGCGTACCCCGCCATGCCGGGGCACTGTCGTCCACGGCCGGACCGTCGTCCGTGCCGCGGGGCCGCGCGCCGCCGCCCGGTCCCGTCCTCCCGACCGCGCCGATAGACCACATCTGACGGACCCCGCTCACCGGCATGCCCGGGCGGAACGGGTGTCCCCCACCGGATTCACTCCATCGCGACATCGTTCCCGAAAGGACGTTGTCATGCGCACCACCCTCCCGGCCGCCCTGTGCGCGGCCGCCGCCACCCTCCTTCTCGGATCCGGCATCGCCGCAGCGCAACCCGCGCCCGATGTCGTCGGCCTCAGCGAACAACAGGCGATCGCCCTCCTGGACGCGGAAGGCATCCCGTACCGGATCACCAACCGCGCCGGCAATCTGTCCGGCGAGTGCCGCGTCACCGAACAACGGGATCGCGGCTATCGCACCGAAGTCGACTACGTGTACGACCACGACGACGACGAGTTCGATCGTGTCGAACGGCAGGTGTGGTTGGGCGTCGGCCTCGTCGTAGTCTGCCGCTGACCTCTCGCTTCGCGCACCACCGTGCGCCCCTCGCGACCCGGGGGGATGCACGGCGGTGCCGCATGCCCAACCGATCCGGCGGAATCGCCTCGCCGAACGCGTTCTCCCGCACCCTCACCGGGCACGCATCGAGCGCCTTGCCCGAATTATCCAGTCCCGCAGGGGAATCACCCCCTGGTGGCACCCGACGTCCGGGGGCGATCGGCCCTCACGCCTGCGCCGGGATGTCCAACGGCTCGACGCGGGCACGGAGCCGGAGGACGTCCGCGTTCACCGAGTACAGGGCGTCGAGGAACGCGACGGCGAAGGAGCCCGGGCCCGTGGCGTTCCCGTCGGCGATCTCCGCGGCCACCGCGACGTGGGCGTGCGCGGCGGCGAGTCCGATCAGCGCCGTGGGGGCGACGGCGAGGTATGCCGCAGCGAGGGCACCGAGCGCGCAGCCGGTGGAGGTCACGCGCGGGAGCAGGGCACTGCCGCCACCGATGCGCAGGCCGGTCGTCGCACCGGCGGCGTCGCGGCCGACGAGGTGGTCCACGGGACCGGAGGCGGACACCGCGTCGGCGTGGGCCAGCAGCGCCAGCGCGGCCGGCACCGCGGCGGCGGGGTCGTCGGAGCTGTCGACGCCGCGGGTGTCGCCACCCAGACCGGCCAGCGCGATGACCTCGGAGGCGTTGCCGCGGATCGCCGTCGGACGGAACGGGAGCAGATCCGCGGCCAGGCCGGTGCGCCACGGGAGGCCCCCCACGCCGACGGGATCGAGCACCCACGGGGTGCCCGCGTCGCGGGCGGCCTCGGCGGCCAGGGTGAACGCCGCCGCCGTCCCGTCGTCGGGGGTGCCGAGGTTGATCAGCACGCCCCCGGCGATGCGGGCGAATCCGGCGGCCTCGTGGACGTTGTCGATGTGGGCGTTGCTCGCGCCGGCGGCGAGCAGGACGTTGGTCAGGAAGTTGGCGGAGACGACGTTGGTGAGCGACTGCACCAGCGGCACCCGGGCGCGGAGAGCGTCGAGGGCGGCGGCGAGATCGTCGACGGTCGGGGGAATCGGGGCAGTGGTCACGATGAAGTCCTGAGCTGGTTCCACGGGAGGTCGGGGCCTCACGTCCCGAACACCCGCTCCACGACCCCCCGGGCACGTCGAGTGACCCGCAGATAGTGGTCGAGGAACTCGGAGGCGTCACCACCCGACCAGCCGGCGACCTGGGCGACCGCCGACAGCAGCTTGCCCGGGCCCGGCAGCTGGTCGGTTCGCTTGCCGCGCACCAGCACGAGCGCGTTGCGGGCGCGGGTGGCGGTGAGCCACGCGTCGCGCAGCAGTGCGACGTCCGCGCTGCTGAGCAGTTCTGCGGCGCCGATCGCATCGAGCGTCTCGAGCGTCGAGGTGTTGTGCAGCGACTCGATGTGGTGCGCGTGCTGCAGCTGCAGCAGCTGCACGGTCCACTCGATGTCGGCCAGGCCACCGCGGCCCAGCTTGGTGTGGGTGGCGGGGTCGGCACCGCGCGGCAACCGCTCCGAGTCGACCCGGGCCTTGATCCGCCGGATCTCGCGCACCGCGTCGTCCGACACGCCGCCGGCCGGGTACCGGGTGGCGTCGATCATGTGCAGGAACTGCAGTCCGAGCTCCGCGTCGCCGGCGACGGCGTCGGCCCGCAGCAGCGCCTGCACCTCCCAGGTCTGCGCCCACTGGGCGTAGTACGCCTGATAGGACGCGAGGGTGCGCACCATGGGTCCGCTGCGCCCCTCGGGGCGCAGGCCGGTGTCGACCTCGAGCGGCGGATCCGTGCTCGGCGCGCCGAGCAGGGTGCGCACCCGCTCGGCGACCTGGTTCGCCCACTTCATCGCGGCGGTTTCGTCCGCCCCGGGGTTCGGCTCGCAGACGAACAGCACGTCGGCGTCGGACCCGTAGCCCAGTTCGCCACCGCCCAGACGCCCCATCCCGATCACCGCGAGCCGCGCCGGCGCCGGCCCGTCCTCCTGCTCGGACGCCTTGATCACCGCGGCCAGGGCAGCCTCGAGCACCGCCGCCCACACCGCGGACAGTGCGCGGCACACCTGCGGTACGTCCAGCATCCCGAGGATGTCGGCGCTCGCGACGCGGGCGAGTTCGGCCCGGCGCAGCGACCGGGCCGCGTTGATCGCCTTGTCGGGGGCGTCGTAGCGGGCCGAGGAGGTGACGATGGCCTTGGCGACCTCGTCGGGCCGCGGTTCGAGGAGCCGGGGCCCGCCGGCGCCGTCGGCGTAGAGCCGGATGACGTCCGGGGCCCGCAACAACAGGTTGGACACGTAGGCGGAGGACCCGAGCACGGTCATGAGCCGGTCCGCGACGGACGGCTCGTCGCGCAGCGTCCGCAGGAACCACACCCGGTCGACGAGCGCCTCGGACAGGCGGCGGTACGCGAGCAGTCCGGCGTCGGGGTCGCTCGTCTCCCCCAGCGCCTCGAGCAGTTGCGGCAGCAGCAGCGCCTGGATGCGGGCCTTGCGGGAGGCACCGCCGGACAGTGCCGTCAGGTGGCCGAGCGCGTTCTCCGGTGCGCTGTAGCCGAGCGCGGCGAGCTGCCGGACCGCGGCGTCGGGCGACAGCCGCAGCGCCTCCTTGTCCACCCGGGCCACCGACTCGAGCAGAGGCCGGTAGAACAGCTTCGCGTGCAGCTTGCGCACCCGCGCCGAGTTGCGCTTGATCTCCGACTCGAGCACCCCGAGCGCGTCGTGCCGTCCGTCGGGGCGCATGTGCGCGGCGCGGGCGAGCCAGCGCATCGCCTCCCGGTCCTCCGGGGGCGGCAGCGTGTGGGTACGTTTGAGCCGCTGCAGCTGCAGGCGGTGCTCGAGCAGCCGCAGGAACTCGTAGGAGGCCCGCAGGTTCGCGGCGTCGTCGCGCCCGACATAGCCCCCGTCGGCGAGGGCGGACAGCGCCTGCACGGTGTTCGGTACGCGCAGCGCCTCGTCGGCGCGGCCGTGCACCAGCTGCAGCAACTGCACCGCGAACTCCACGTCGCGCAGGCTGCCCCGGCCCAGCTTGAGTTCCCGCTCGCGCAGCTCGGCGGGCACGAGTTCCTCGACGCGCCGGCGCATCGCCTGCACCTCGGGCACGAACGCCTCCCGCTCGGAGGCCGTCCACACCATGGGGCTGAGCGCCTCGACGTAGCGGCGACCGAGGTCGAGGTCGCCGGTCATGGGCCGGGCCTTGAGCAGTGCCTGGAACTCCCACGTCTTGGCCCAGCGCTGGTAGTACGCGACGTGCGAGTCCAGGGTGCGGACCAGTGCGCCGCGCTTGCCCTCGGGACGCAGCGCGGCATCGACCTCGAAGAACGCCGAGGTGCCGATCCGCATCATCTCCCCGGCGATGCGGCCGGCGCGGGCGTCGGCCGGCTCGGCGACGAACACGACGTCGACGTCGCTGACGTAGTTGAGCTCGCGGGCCCCGCACTTGCCCATCGCGATGACGGCCAGGTCGACGGGGCAGGGACCGTCCGGGACGACGCTGGCGACGGCCACCGCCAGGGCCGCCGTCAGGGCCGCGTCGGCGAGGTCCGCGAGCCGCTGCCCCACCTCGAGGTACGGCAGGACCGGTTCGTTCTCGACGACGGCCGCGAGATCGGCGGCCGCGAGCAGCGCCAGCTGGTCGCGATAGCCGGTGCGCAGCGCAGCCACGGCCGCCGGACCGGTGATCGTCGCCCGGTAGATCAGACGGTTGTCTCCCGTCCCGGCCTCGGGTTCGGCCTCGACGTAGCCGAGCATCCGATCGGTGAGGGTCCGCCGGTCGGGCAGCTGCAGCGTCCCGGCGAGGCCACGCCACCGATCCGGGTGGGCCACGATGTGGTCGCCCAGGGCGGACGACCCGCCGAACAGGCCGAACAACCGGCCGCGCAGCCCCTTGTCGGTGCGCAGCGCCGCGTCGAGTTCGGCCCAGCCGTCGCCGAGCGCGTCGTGCAGCCGGGCAAGGGTGCGCAGGGCGAGGTCCGCGTCGGGTGCGCGGGAGAGGGCCCACAGCAGTTCGGTGCTGTCGGTGTCGGTCCAGCCGAGCTGCCGGAGTTCGTCGGGTGCGGTCGGGGCGAGGAGGCCGAGCCGACCGGCGCTCGGTATCGCCGAACGCGCCGTCGGCGGTCTCACCATGCCGCCACCGTCGCTCCGGCGCGGGACACTACCGCCCGAGTGGGCACGGACCTCACCTCTTCGTCGTCGTCGACCGTCCGGTCCGCGGCGACGCCCTCGTGCGGCCGCGGCCGGCAGGGGTTACAAGCCCAGGTACTGATCCAGTTCGTACGGGGTGACCTGGCTGCGGTAGTTCTCCCACTCCGTCCACTTGTTGCGGAGGAAGAAGTTGAACACGTGCTCGCCGAGCGCCTCGGCCACCAGTTCCGACTTCTCCATCTCGCGCAGGGCGATGTCGAGGTCGGTCGGCAGCTCCCGGTACCCCATGGCGCGCCGCTCCGCGGAGGTCAGCGCCCACACGTCGTCCTCGGCCTCGGGGGCGAGCTCGTAGCCCTTCTCGATGCCGCGCAGGCCGGCGGCGAGGAGCACCGCGAACGTCAGGTACGGGTTGCAGGCCGAGTCGGGCGTGCGGATCTCCACCCGGCGCGAGGACGCCTTGCTCGGCGTGTACATCGGCACCCGCACCAGAGCGGAGCGGTTGGACGGGCCCCAGCAGGCCGCGGTGGGCGCCTCGCCGCCGTGCACGATGCGCTTGTAGGAGTTGACCCACTGGTTGGTCACGGCACTGATCTCGTTGGCGTGCTCGAGCACCCCGGCGATGAAGGCCTTGCCGGTGGCCGAGAGCTGCAGCGGATCGTCGGGATCGTGGAAGGCGTTGTTCTCGCCCTCGAACAGGCTCATGTGGGTGTGCATGGCCGAGCCCGCGTGCTCGCGGAACGGCTTGGGCATGAACGTCGCGCGCACGCCCTCCGACATCGCGATCTCCTTGACCACGTAGCGGAAGGTCATCACGTTGTCGGCCATGGACAGCGCGTCGGCGTAGCGCAGGTCGATCTCCTGCTGACCGGGCGCGGTCTCGTGGTGGCTGAACTCGACGGAGATGCCCATCGACTCGAGCGCGTCGATGGCGTGGCGGCGGAAGTTCGGGGCCGATCGGTGCACCGACTGGTCGAAGTAGCCGCCGTCGTCGGCCGGCACGGGCGGCGCGCCCGGTTCACCGTTCTCGACGAGGAAGAACTCGATCTCGGGGTGCACATAGCAGCTGAAGCCGAGGTCGGATGCCTTGTTGAGCTGGCGGCGCAGCACGTGCCGCGGATCGGCCCAGCTGGGGGTGCCGTCGGGCATCGTGATGTCGCAGAACATGCGGGCCGAGTACTGCTGACCCTTGCTGTCGGCCCACGGCAGCACCTGGAAGGTCGAGGCGTCCGGCCGGGCGACCATGTCGGCCTCGGAGATGCGGGAGAATCCCTCGATGGCCGAGCCGTCGAACCCGATGCCCTCCTCGAAGGCTCCTTCGAGTTCGGCCGGGGCGATCGCCACGGACTTGAGCGTTCCGACCACGTCGGTGAACCACAAGCGCACGAACCGAATGTCGCGCTCTTCGAGGGTGCGGAGCACGAACTCCTTCTGGCGATCCATACGGCCGAGACTAGGCACAGTGCGTTAAATCCGTGTTACATCCGCGGGTTGTGGCCCCGGCGTGTCGCTCACATCGTTGCGCCGTCAGCACCGCGGGTCCGCCGCCGGCGCCTGCCCGGTCACGAAATACCTGATCACCGGGTCGTCGACGCAGGCCTCGCCGTCGAGCACGACGGTGTGCTGGGTACCCGTGAAGGTGACGAGTGCGCCGCCGAGTTGCCGCGCGAGGTCCACCCCCGCCTGGTACGGCGTTGCGGGATCCTCGGTGGTGGAGACGACGAGGACGGTCGGCAGGCCCGGCACGTCCGGGGTGTGCGGCTCACCTGTGTGCGGCACCGGCCAGAAGGCGCACAGATCCCGCGGCGCGGCGCCGCTCGCGCGGCCGTCGTCGAGGAACGGCGCGGCCTGCCGGTACAGCCGGTCGGCCTCGGCCGCGACGGCCGCGTCCGTCACCGGCGGGTCGTCCACGCACCGGATCGCGTTGAAGGCGTCGGTGGAGTTGGTGTAGGTGCCGTCGTCGCCGCGTCCCTCGTACAGGTCGGCGAGCAGCAGCAACGTGTCGCCCCGGCCCTCGGTCAGCGCCGCGAGCCCCGCCCGCAGCGAGCCCCACAGCCGCGGCGAGTACAGACCCTGCTGCACCCCCGTGATCGCGTCCCGGTGGCTCAGGCCGCGCGGATCCGTGGTCTCCGCGGGCGCCGCGATCAGCGGGTCCACCAGGGCCCGGAACCGGCCCACCGCCGCGGCCGGGTCGGTGCCGAGCGCACAGTCGTCGTGGCGGGCGCAGTCCGCCGCAAACGCGTCGAACGCCGTCTGGAATCCGGCCGCCTGCAGCAGGACCTCCTCGAGGGGGTCCTGCTCGGGGTCGAGCGCACCGTCGAGCACCATCGTCCGCACCCGGTCGGGGAAGGTCTCCGCATAGAGCGTGCCGATCCGGGTGCCGTACGAGAACCCGAGGTAGTTCAGTTTCTCGTCGCCGAGGACGGAGCGGAGCACGTCGATGTCGCGCACGACCTCGCGGGTGCCCACGTGGGCGAGCAGGCCGGTCCCGGCGCGCTGCGCGCAGGCACCGGCATAGTCGCGGTGCCGCTGTTCCGTCCGCGCGATGCCCTCGGGGCTCATGTCGCCGTCGTCGGACGCGCGGTCGGCGTCCGCCTCGGCGTCGGTGCGGCAGCGCACTGCGGGCTCGGAGGCCCCGACGCCGCGGGGATCGAATCCGATCATGTCGAACCGGTCGGTCAACTCGGTGCCGTCGGCAACGGTGGCGAGCCCGATCCCGGCCGCACCCGGCCCGCCGGGATTGACGAGCAGCGAGCCGATCCGCTGCCCGGACGCGGGCGAGCGGGAGATCGCCACCGTGATCGTCTCCCCGTTCGGGTCGTCGTAGTCCAGCGGCACCGTGATCCGCGCGCACTGCACGCCGCGGGGCAGTTGCTCGGCGTCGGGGCCGTAGTCCCGGCAGGACCCCCACTGCACCGGCTGCGCGTAGAACTGCTCGAGGCCGGCCGGGGCGCCGATCGGCGACATCCGCGGCGGCGCGGTCTCGGTCGTGGTGCTGCAGCCGGCGGCGAGCAGCACCGCGGCGGTCAGCGCGACGGCGCGCGCCGGGACGCGGAGAGAAGGGGACGACACCCAGCGATGGTGCCACGGGCAGCATCCGCGCCGACGCGGCCGGTTCGGGTCCGGCCCGCCGCCGCATCCGGCGGATGTGACCAATCGCACCGCCGGCGCCGCTACTGCCCGAATGGAGCCGGTGGCAGACTGAGACCGTCATCACCCAACCCGGGGACCCGCACGGGCCTCGAGGCAGAAAGGGACCTCTGATGTCCGAATCCACCGCTGCCCTCTACGGCGGCTCCGCCCCGTCCGCCGCCCCTCGGCGCAAGACGCGGGTCCATCACCTGCAGGCCATGAAGGCCGAGGGCCGTCGCTGGGCCGAACTGACGGCGTACGACTACTCGAGCGCCCGCATCTTCGAGGAGGCCGGCATCCCGGTGCTGCTCGTGGGCGACTCCGCCGCCAACGTCGTCTACGGCTACGACACCACCGTGCCGGTCACGGTCGACGAAATGCTCCCGCTGGTGCGCGGCGTGGTGCGCGGCGCGCCGCACGCCCTGGTGATCGCCGACCTGCCGTTCGGCACCTACGAGGCGTCGCCCGAGCAGGCTCTCGCCACCGCCATCCGCTTCATGAAGGAGGGCGGCGCCCACGCCGTCAAGCTCGAGGGCGGCGAGCGGGTCGCCGCGCAGATCGCCGCGATCGCCGCCGCCGGCATCCCCGTCCAGGCCCACGTCGGGTTCACCCCGCAGTCGGTCAACAGCCTCGGCGGATTCCGCGTGCAGGGCCGCGGCGACGGCGCCGAACAGCTCATCGCCGACGCCATCGCCGTGCAGGAGGCCGGCGCCTTCTCCGTGGTCATGGAGATGGTGCCCGCCGACATCGCCGGCCAGGTCACCCGCAAGCTGACCATCCCCACGGTCGGGATCGGTGCCGGCAACGAGTGTGACGCCCAGGTCCTCGTGTGGCAGGACATGGCCGGCTACACCAGCGGCAAGACCGCGAAGTTCGTCAAGAAGTTCGGCAGCGTGGGCGACGAGCTGCGCCGCGCCGCGGCCGAATATGCTGCAGAGGTGGCGGCCGGGACGTTCCCCGGTCCCGAGCATTCCTTCTGATCCGGCAGGACGAGGGGAACCTGCGGCCGGTCCGGCCGGAGGTTCCGCTCACCCGTAGGCCCGGGCCTTACCGACCCGCGAGGTGCACCCCACATGATTCGTCCCCGTCGCACACTGCTCGCCGTTGCCGTCGCCGGTGCGACGATCGCCGCCCTGGGCGGGTGCGCGTCCGGCGGTCAGCCCGCCCCCACCGGCTCGACCACCGCGTCGACGCAGCCGACGACCGGCACCGGCGCGGCGGCCGAGCCGAGCGCGCTGCCCGGTGGGGTCACCGAGGCCCAGGCCGCCGAGCTGTGCTCGCAGATGGAGGCCCAGCTGCAGAGCTGGCGGACCTACACCCCGTCCATGAGCAAGCCCGGCTTGAACCTGCTGGTCGGCGAGTGGGCGGCCCGCAACGGGATCGACATGCTGGCGCTCGCCCAGGACCGTGACCGTGTCGACACGATCGCCTCGGCCCAGTGTCCGGAGGTGCGCAGCCAGGCGCTCGAGGCCCTGCAGATCCCGACCCTCGCCTCCGCGCTGGTCGGCTTCTGATGCCGTTGCGGCGGCCGTACCCGCCGATCGAGCCGTACGAGCAGGGCCTGCTCGACGTCGGCGACGGCCAGCGCATCTACTGGGAGGTCAGCGGGAATCCCGCCGGCAAGCCGGTGGTGTTCCTGCACGGCGGTCCGGGCGGCGGCACCATGCCCGCCCACCGGCAGTTCTTCGATCCGGAGGCGTACCGGATCGTGCTGTTCGATCAGCGCGGCTGCGGTCGGTCGGTGCCGCACGTCGCCGAGGGCGCGGATCTGTCCGCCAACACCACCGAGTATCTGCTCACCGACATCGAGACCCTGCGGCGACGTCTGGGGATCGGCCGCTGGCAGGTGTTCGGCGGCTCGTGGGGGTCGACGCTGGCCCTGGCCTATGCGCAGCGCCACCCGCACCGGGTCACCGAGCTGGTGCTGCGCGGCATCTTCCTGCTGCGCAGCAGCGAGATCGACTGGTATTACAACGGTGGCGCCGGACAACTGTTCCCCGAGCTGTGGGAGCGTTTCCTGGAGCCGCTGGCCGGGGCGCCGGACGGTGAGCATCCCGTCGACACGTACCACCGGCTGCTGCATTCGCCCGACCCCGACGTCGCGCTGCGGGCCGCCGTGGCGTGGTCGACGTGGGAGGGGGCGACCAGCGCCCTGCTGCCCACCCCGGAACGGATCGTGGAGACGTCGGAACCGCGTTTCGCTCTGGCGTTCGCGCGCATCGAGAACCACTACTTCCGCAACCGTGGCTTCCTCGAGGAGGGGCAGCTGCTGCGCGACGCCGGACGGCTGCGCACCATCCCCGGCGTGATCGTGCAGGGTCGCTACGACGTGGTCTGCCCCGCGACGAGCGCGTGGGAACTGCACAAGGCGTGGTCCGGCTCGGAACTCGTCGTCGTCGACGACGCCGGGCACGCCGCGAACGAGCCCGGCATCACCCATCACCTGCTCGAGGCGACCGACCGCTTCCGCTGATCCTCACCCGAGGCGGCCGAACCCGACGACCGCCGAGTCGGACGTGACGTCGACGGTGTGGACGCGGATGCGGCCGAGTTCGTTGCCGCCGACCGTCGTCGCGGTGTCGCCGTCGACCGCGACGACGATGTTGGTGTGCTGGCCGACCCACAGCTCGTTCTCGTACAGCACCACGTCGCCCACCGCCGGCCGGTACCCGTCGCCGGCCGGTTCGAATCGTCCGACCGACTCGTAGTACTCCTGCAGGGTGTACACGCCGGGGATCCGCCAGTGCCCGGAATGCGGATTGGCCAGCGGCCGATCCGCTTCCCGCATGATCCAGCTGACGAAGTTCGCGCACCAGGGCTCCTCGGCGCCCTCGGAGTAGAACGTCCCGGGCCGCTGCGTCCGGTGTTCGTCCTCGAGCAACTCCACGATCCGCGCCTGCGGGAGCGTCAACGCCGACGTGTCCACGTCCGGGAAGTCGGCGGTGTCCCAGGGCAGATACCGGCTCGGTGCCACGCGGAACACCAGCACCGCCAGGACCACGAGCACCGTCGTGAGGACGGCGAGGCCGACGAGCAGGCCCCGCGGCCGGCGCGGCGGTCGGGACGCGTTCACGGCCGCCGCTCCCGCCCGGCAGCGACGTCACGCCGGGTACGCAAACCGCACCTTCCGGGCCCGCGGGTCGGCGTGCGTCAGCCGGATCCGGATCCGGCTGCCCTCCTTCGGCTCGCCGGCGCACGGGGCGATCACGGTGGCGTCGGGCACGAACACCTCGGCGTCCCGGCGGCCGTTCGCCGCACGCAGGACCGTCGCCTCGAACGACTCCCCCACGTGCGGGGCGAGGACCGTCGCCTCGGTGAGTTCGATGCACGCGCGGGTCACCTTCCCGGCGAGCGCGTCGGAGCCGGACATCGTCTCGGGAAGCTCCGGGAGCACGGCGCGCACCGGGTCCGGCACGTCGGTGCCCGCGCAGAGCGCCAGGCACACCTCCGTCACGAACCGGTCGGCCAGCCGCCGCAGCGGCGCGGTGACGTGTGCGTACGGCGCACCGATCGCCCCGTGTCCCGGCTGCTCCGGAATCGCACCGTCGAACGCCACGTACGACGCGCCGCGCAGCAGCGCCGGGGCCTCGCTCATCAGCACCAGGGTGCCGGGCAGGTTCACGTCGAGGCCGGCCAGGAAGGTACCCACCGGCACCTGGTCCGGCCACGGCACTCCCAGGGCGGAGGCGGTGCGCCGCAGTTGCGCCACGGCCTCGGGAGCGGCCGGTGGCAGGGTCCGCAGCAGCCCGATCCGCGCGTCGAGCATCAGTCGCGCCGCACACATCCCGGTCAGCAGCGACACGTGGGAGTTCCAGTCGTCGACCTCGGTGCGCGGCTGGGTGGTCAGCCGCCAGCCGTTCCCGTCGGCGACCACGTCCTGCTCGGGCAGGCGCAGTTCGATCGCGCCGCGTGCGCGGGCCGCGGCCTCGCGGAGCCGGCCGAACTCGGATAGTGCCGCGATCGACGGGTGCACGACCCCGGCGTCGACGCCGGCCTGCACTCCGGCGTAGTCGAACCGGGCGACGGACCGGACCAGTGCGCGCCGCACGCTCACGTCCACGGGCTCGGCGGCGTCGTCGAGAACGATGCGCCACAGCGCCGCCGGACGCACGCGGCCGGGGAGGAGGCTGGCCGAATCCTCGGACAACGGCCGGGGGTGCAGCGGGACCGACCCGTCGGGCAGATAGTAGGTCTGTCCGCGGCGCCGGCTCTCGCGGTCGAGCGCGCCGTCGGGTGCGACGACGGCCGCGACGTCGGCGATCGCGTAGTGCAGGACGAAGCCGTCGACGGTGCGCTCGAGGTGCAGCGCCTGGTCGAGATCCATCGAGCCCGGCGGATCGATGGTCACCAGGGGCAGATCCGTGCGGTCCACCCGCGCGGCGGACCAGCGGTCGACCGCGGCCTCGGCCTCGGCGACGGCGGGCAGGGGATAACTGTCGTCGAGCGCGAACTCGGCGCGGACGGCACCGAAGTCGATCGCGGGCGCGACGACGATGCGGGTGTTCGTCACCGTGCTGGGGAACCGCTCAGCGGTTCCACTCCTCGTCGGCCTCGTCCGCGGCCTTGTTGCGCTCGGCCGCGATCTCGAGTGCCCGTTCGGCGGTGGCGCGGTCCGGATACGGCCCCATGCGGTTCAGCGCACTGGGGTCCTTTCCCTGGCTGACCTTTCCGGTGTGGACGTCGTAGTACCAGCCCTCGTCGCTCATGACTCCCAGTCTGCCCCAACCGACGCCGAGTTTCGGGGTAACCCGCACGCGCGGCGCGGCTGGTACCGTCGGCCCCTGGTCCCCGCTCGACGACTCGAAAGGCACCGCATGTCGTACCTGCTCTACGACTTCCTGCTCCCCTACCTGGGGCACGAGGCCGCCTCCTACTGGGCGCACCTGCTGGTCGTCGCCCCGATCTGAGCCGGGTGGGCGGACGAGCCGGCCTGTAAGCCGGATCCTGTACCCCGCCGAGGCGGGGTGGCGACCATCCATCTGGGCACACCGTCGCCGGGTACCTCGAGCGGTTCACCCGCAGGCTCGGGCGAGCAGCCCTCGGACACCTGCGCAGCCGCACCGAACGAGTCGGTGCGGCCTTCAACCTTGCTCCGGGCGGGGTTTACCGAGCCGCCCCGGTCACCCGGGGCGCTGGTGCGCTCTTACCGCACCGTTTCACCCTTACCCACCCCGAGGGGTGGGCGGTCTGTTCTCTGTGGCACTGTCCCGCGAGTCACCTCGGGTTGCCGTTAGCAACCGCCCTGCTCTGTGGAGTCCGGACTTTCCTCGATCCAGGGCCTGGCACCGCCACGGTGCCGGTTCCCTGAGCCGCGGTCGCCCGGCCAACTCGTCCGCGTCGATCAGGGTACTGCCTCACCTGTCTCGAATGCGAACTACGGTACCGCCATGGCGAGATATGTGGCCCTGCTGCGGGGAATCAACGTCGGTGGCATCACCATCGCGATGGCGGATCTGAAGGACGTGTTCGCCGGGCTCGGTTTCGGCAACGTCCGCACCGTGCTCGCTTCGGGCAACGTGGTGTTCGATGCCGACACCGCCGACACCGCCGAAGCGAAGGCCCGGATCGAGGCGGCCCTGCGTGATCGATTCGGGTACGAGGCGTTCGTGTTCGTCCACGATCAGGCGGCCGTCGCGGCGATCGTCGACGCCTACCCGTTCGAGGAGCGTGACGGCCGGCACGCGTACGCGGTGTTCGTCGCCGATCCCGCGGTTCTGGACGAACTGGCGGCGACGGCGGAGGGTCTCGACCCGGCGGTCGAACGCGTCGCCCGGGGCAACGGCGTCCTCTACTGGGACGTCGAGCGCGGGCAGACGGTCAAGAGCGCCTTCGGCCGGAACACCGGCAAACCGCGCTACAAGGCGGTGACCACGACGCGGAACCTGCGCACGCTCCGAAAACTCCAGGTGTGAGCGGCCGGGACGCTGCCGGCGGTGTGTCCTTCGGGCGGTGGGCGCAGCCCGAAAGACACACCGGCGCCGACGGCGCCTACAGGTGCGACGTGTCGTTGACCAGCCGCACGGCCGCGCCGCCGTCGGGATAGAACTCGGCGATGCTCAGCGACGCGAGGTCCAGGTGCAGGCGGTACAGCAGCGACGGCCCCGCGTCGAGCGCCATCTGCAGCAGCGTCTTGATCGGCGTGACGTGGGAGACGACGAGCACGTTCGCCCCGCCGTACTCCGCGACCAGATCGTCGCGGACGGTGGCGAGACGGCCGCGGACCTCGTCGAAGCTCTCCCCACCCGGCGGGCGCACCGACGTGTCCCCCAGCCAGCGCCGGTGCAGATCGGGATCGCGCTGCGCCGCCTCGAGGAAGGTCAGCCCCTCCCACTTGCCGAAGTCGGTCTCGATGAGGCCCTCGTGCACCGTCACGGGCAGACCGAGCGCCGACGCCGCGGCATCGGCGGTCTCCCGGGCCCGCCCGAGCGGCGACGACACCACCGCGGCGACGTTGCCGCGCTCGCCGATGCGACGCGCGGC
>NZ_PCZU01000144.1:43096-49738 GCF_002887785.1 Rhodococcus sp. ENV425 | reverse complement strand
ACCGACAGCGGGGTCTGCCCGTGCCGCAGCAGCAGCATCCGGGTGGGCGTGCCGACAGCGCCGGTCCAGCCGGGCGATTTCACCGGTGGGGCCGCCGATTCCGGTGTGGGAGAAGCGGATTCGGAACCCGAAGCAACCGACGCGGCGGCGTCCATCGCCTCGTTGGCGAGCCGGTCGGCGTAGGCGTTCTCCGCGCGTGGCACCCAGGTGAACTCGACCCGCGAGAATCCCCGGGCCAGCTCGCGGGCGCGGGCGGCGAGCGGAATCATGTCCGGGTGCTTGATCTTCCATCGGCCCGACATCTGCTCGACGACGAGCTTGGAATCCATCCGGACGTCGACCTCGTCGGCCCCGAGTTCGGCGGCGGCGGTCAATCCGGCGATCAGCCCCTGGTATTCGGCCACGTTGTTGGTGGCGCGGCCGATGCTCGCGCTGCGCTCGGCCAGCACCGCCTCATGGTCGGCGCCGAAGACCACCGCACCGTAGCCGGCGGGGCCCGGGTTGCCGCGCGAGCCGCCGTCGGCCTCGACAACTACCCGGCTCAAATCCCGGATTCCTTGGTACGCACCAGGATCGCGTTGCACTCGGGGCAACGTACGAGGGTCTCGGGGGCGGCGGCGGCGATGCGAGCGATCTCGCCGCGGTCGAGCTCGAGGCGGCATGCGCCGCACCGGCGCGCCTGCAGCAGGGCCGCGCCGATGCCCGTCTTCGTCCGCTGCGCCTCGTACTGGTCGACCAGCTCGGCCGGGAAGGCCTCCACGAGTGCCGCGCGGTCGCTCAGGCACCGCTGCTCGGCGACCTCGATGTCGGCGAGCGCCTCGTCGCGCAGGCGGACCGCGTCGGCGAGTTCCTCGTCGACGCTCGACAACCGCGCGCCGGCGTGGTCGTGATCGGCCTTGGATGCCTCCCGGCGTTCCATGACCTCGAGCAGCTCGTCCTCGAGCAGGGCCTGCCGGCGTTCGAGGCTGGTCAGCTCGTGCTGGAGTTCGGACAGCTGCTTGGCGCCCACTCCGCCGGCGGCGAGGAGCTTGCGGTCGCGATCCTCCCGCTGGCGGACCGCCTCGACCTCCCCCTCGAGCTTGCGAATGTCGCGGTCGAGGTCGTCGAGGATGATCTCGACAGCGACGGCGGCGTCCCGGCGCGCGGTGCGTTCCGCCTCGAGCCGCTCGACCTCCTGCTGTTCGGGCAGGGTGCGGCGCCGGTGCGCCAGGCGGGTCACCTCGGTGTCCACAGCGGCGAGGGCCAGGAGCTTGGACTGCACGGCGGGTTCGACGTTCACTCGGCGGGTTCCTGCTTTCGGCGACGAGATCAAGGGGGGTGGTAGCTGCCTACCGTACCGCGCGGCCGGTCACGGGGAACCCGGACCTACCGGGCTGCGGTGGTCCAGGGATCGGTGCGCAGCGCGCTGACGCGGGTCGACCAGCCGTCGCGGTCGGCGAACACGTCGTCGAGCACACCCTTCGCCTGGGCGCACCACGGGTACTCGCTGGCCCAGTGCGCGACGTCGACAAGCGCGGGGCCGCCGGCGCGCAGGTGCTCGTCGGCGGGATGGTGCCGCAGGTCCGCGGTGACGTAGGCATCGACGCCGAGCCGGCCGACGGTGCCGAGGAAGGAGTCGCCGGAGCCGCCGCACACCGCAACGGTGCGGATCATCCGGTCGGGGTCGCCGGCACCGCGCACCCCCCACTCGGTGGCCGGCAGTGCGGCCGCGACCCGCTCGGTGAATTCGCGCAGCGTCTGCGGCGCCGGGAGTTCTCCGACCCGGCCGAGACCTCGGGAGCCGGGCAGAGCGGCGAGTTCGAGCACGTCGAACGCGGGTTCCTCGTACGGGTGCGCCGCGCGCAGGGCAGCAAGCACCCGGCCGCGCACCGATCGCGGGGCCACGACCTCGATGCGGTCCTCGGCCAGGCGTTCGAGTTCGCCGACGGTGCCGACCGCCGGATCCGCCCCGGCCTCGGGACGGAACTGTCCGGTCCCGGAGGTGGTCCAGGAGCACTCGCGGTAGTTCCCGAGCCGGCCCGCACCGGCGTCGAACAGGGCGGCGCGCAGCGTCTCGGCCGAGTCGGCGGGCACGAGGACCACCCACTTGTCGACCGCCGGTTCGGGCTTGGGTTCGATCGGCCGCAGGCCGGTCAGGCCGAGCGCCTGTGCCAGCGCATCGGACACGCCCGGGTCGGCACGGTCGGCGTTGGTGTGGGCGGTGAACAGCGCGCAGCCGCCTCGGATGAGCCGGTGGATCAGGGCGCCCTTCGGGGTGTGCGCGCCGACGGTGTCGACGCCGCGCAGCAGCAGCGGGTGGTGCACGAGGAGCAACTGCGCACCCCAGGCCAGGGCTTCGTCGACGACGGCGGCGGTCGCGTCGACCGCGAGCAGGACCCTGCTCACGGGCTCGGAGGGATCACCGGCGACCAGCCCGACGGAGTCCCACGACTCGGCCAGCGACGGCGGATAGGCCGTCTCGAGCACGTCGATCACCTCGCGCAGCGTCACCGCCGTCACCGCTCCTCCTTCGTCGTCTCCCGGGTGCTGCCCGAGACCCTACGCGGCGGGCTTCGCCGGGAGCCGGGACAATGGGGACGTGACGACTCTCGCCGACCTGCATCCACTGCTGCTGCCCGCGCCCGTCGTGCTGTTCGACCTCGACGGCACCCTCACGGACTCGGCGGCGGGCGTGCTCGACGGGTTCCGGCATGCGCTCGCCACGGTGGGCGTTCCGGAACCGGCGCACGACGAGCCACAGCGGGTCCTCGGTCCGCCGATGATCGACACACTGCGCGGGCTCGGTCTCGACGAACAGCAGGTGGATCGGGCGCTGACCGCGTACGTCGAGCGCTACGACGCGCGCGGCTGGGCGGAGAACTCCGTGTTCGACGGGGTGGCGGCGATGCTCGAGCGGGTGCGCGACGCCGGGAGCCGGCTCGCCGTCGCGACGTCGAAGAACCAGGGCTTCGCCGTCCGCATCCTCGAGCACTTCGGGCTGGCCGCCCACTTCGAGTTCATCGGCGGCGCGAGCGACGACGGGAGCCGGCGGGCGAAGTCGGACGTGATCGCGCACAGTCTGGCCTCGCTCGGGGTGGACCCGGTCGCCGCGGAGGACGGCGGCACCGCGGGCGTGGTCATGGTCGGCGACCGCGAGCACGACGTGACGGGCGCGGCGCGGTGGGGTATTCCGACGGTGTTCGTCGAGTGGGGGTACGGCGCCGACGACGAGGCGGCCGTCGCCCACCGGTCCACGGCGAGCGTCGACGAACTGACGAGGGTGCTGACCGGTGACCGCTGAGCGCCTGCACGTGACGTTCGTGTGCACCGGCAACATCTGCCGGTCGCCGATGGCCGAGAAGATCTTCGCCGAGCACCTCCGCCGGGCCGGTCTCGCCGAGCGCGTGCGGGTCACCAGCGCCGGCACCGGCGACTGGCACGCCGGCGAGGACGCGGATCCACGCACCACGGACCTGTTGCGGCGGCACGGCTACCCGACCGGGCACTGCGCCCGGCGCGTGACCGACGAGCAGCTCGCCGCCGATCTGGTGGTCGCACTGGACGCCGGCCACGACCGGGTGCTCGCGCAGCTCGGGGTGCCCGCCGAGCGCCGGGTGCTGCTGCGCAGCTTCGACCCGGACGCCGAGGGCGAGTCGGTACCGGATCCGTACTACGGCGACCGGCACGAGTTCGAACTGGTCCGGCGGCAGATCGAGGCGGCGATCCCGGGCCTGCTCGACTGGGTGCGACGGCAATGAGGCCCGCGTCACCGGTTACCGTGGTTACGTGCGACGACTGACGTTCCTGCTCCGCCCGAGCTGGCTGGTGCTGGCCCTGGTGGTGGGCGGCTTCGCCTACGCGTGCTTCACCGTGCTCGCGCCGTGGCAGCTCGGCAAGAACACCACCACCGAGGAGCGCAACGACCGGATCACCGCCTCGCTGGCCACGGACCCCGTGCCGGTGGAGGAGCTGCTGACCGGTGCCGCGCCGGCACCGGAGGACGAGTGGCGGCGCGTCGTCGCGACCGGGTCCTACCTCCCGGATTCGGACCTGCTGGTGCGGTTGCGCAGCGTCGAGTCCTCCCCCGCCTACGAGGTGCTCACGCCGTTCCGGCTCGCCGACGGCCGCACCGTCCTGGTGAACCGTGGATACGTGCGCCCGGAGCGGGGCACCGAGATCCCCGGGTTCGCCCCGGCACCGGCCGGTCCGGTGACCGTCGACGCCCGCCTGCGGATGTCCGAGGGGACCGCCGAGGGCAAGACCCCGTTCCGCGACGCCGGCCACACCCAGGTCTACTCGATCGACCCTGCGCAGATCGCGGCGTTCACCGGCCTGGAGCTGACGGGCGGATACCTGCAGCTGTCCGAGAACCAGGCCGGGGGGCTGGGCACGATCCCGTTGCCGCAGCTCGACGCCGGCCCCTACCTGTCGTACGGGCTGCAGTGGGTGGCGTTCGGGATCATGGCGCCGCTGGGCCTGGGGTACTTCGTATGGGCGGAGCTGCGCGAGCGCCGCAAGCGGAAGGACCCGGCGCCGGCCGCCGCCCCCGAGGCCGAACCGGTGCCCGCTCCGGTGGAGCGCAGCACCGAAGACAAGCTCGCCGACCGTTACGGCCGGTCCCGTTGAGCCACCCAGGCGAGGAGCCCGCGATGCACGCGACGATCGACGACTACCTGGCCGACAAGGATGCCGCCGCCGTCGACATGTTCTGCCGGCTCCGCACGCTCGTGCTGGGCCTCGGCGACGACGTCGAGGAGCAGGTCCGCACCGCCGAGGTGCGGTGGGGGCGCGGTCGCGTGTTCGCGGCGGCATTCGTCTATTCGTCGCGGCTCGAGATCGCGATCGACCTGCCGCGGCGGGTCCATCACCCGCAGCTGCGGGAGGCCTTCCCGACCACCGGAAAGGTGACGACCCACCGGTTGAGCATCGCCACCCCGGATCAGCTCGACGACGGCGTCGTCGCGTTGCTGGCGGAGGCGTACGCCACGGTCGGCGCAAGCACCCGATAGCAGGTTCCGCAGGGCGGTGAGCCGCGACGGGCGTCAGACGTAGAGCTGCTCGATCCGGTCGGCGAAATTGTCGACCACCAGCTTGCGGCGCAGCTTCATGCTGGGCGTCAGATCCCCCGCCTCGATGGACAGCTCCCGGTCGAGGACCGTGAACTTCTTGATCTGCTCCCAGCGGTTGAGCCGGTCGTTGAGCCGGTCGATGCAGCCGGCGATCAGCTCGCGGGTCCGCTCGTCCCGGGCGATCTCACCGAACTCCCTGCCGGCCATGCCGTTCTTGTCCGCCCACTCCGTGATCGCCTCGGCATCGAGACCGACGAGGGCGACGCAGTACGGCCGGCTCTCGCCGTACACGACGATCTCGCTGGCATAGGGGCAGATGCCCTTGAAGGTGGCGGAGATCGCGGACGGCGCGACGTACTTGCCCTGGCTGGTCTTGAACAGATCCTTCTTGCGGTCCGTGATCCGCAGGAACCCGTCGGCGTCGAGTTCCCCGATGTCGCCGGTGTGGAACCAGCCGTCAGGTTCGAGGGCCTCTGCGGTGGCATCGGGCCGCTCGTGATAGCCGTCCATGACGCCCGGCCCGCGCAGCAGTACCTCCCCGTCGCCGGCGATCCGCACCTCCGTGCCCGGGAAGGGCCAGCCGACGGTGCCGAGCCGGTACGCGTACGGGCGGTTGATGAACGACGCGGCGGACGTCTCGGTCAGGCCGTACCCCTCGAGGATGATGATGCCGGCCGCGTCGAACCACTGCGCCACGGCACGGTCGAGCGGGGCCGCCGCCGAGACGAAGAACCGCAGGCGACCGCCGAAACGCTCCTTGATGGTGGAGAACACGAGACGGTCGGCGAGCCGATACCGGAGCCGGTCGAGGCGAGACGGTGCGCGGTCCTCCTGCCGGGCCTGCGAGACACGCAGTCCGACACCGAGGGCCCAGTCGAAGATCTTCTTCTTCGCCCCGCCCTCCTCGGCGATCATCGCCTCGATGCGGGCGTGTGCCTTCTCGAAGATGCGCGGCGCCGCGCCCATGAAGGTGGGATGCACGACGGCGAGGTTCTCGACGATCTTCTCGACGCGGCCGTCGATCACGGTGGTGAAACCGATCTGCAGGGGCAGCGCCAGCATGACCTTGCCGAAGGCGTGCGACAGCGGCAGCCAGAGGAAGTTCAGATCGTCGGGTCCGAGGATGTTCACCGCGTCGACGGCCGCAGCCGTGTACGTCCACCCCGAGTGCGGCAGCAGCACGCCCTTCGGCTTCCCGGTGGTGCCGGAGGTGTACATGATGCTGGCCAACTGTTCGGGCCGGATCGCGTCGACCCGGTCGGCGACGACACGGGGCGACTCGGCGAGCAGTTTCCGGCCCCTGTCCTCCAGGTCGGCGAGGCTGATGACCCAGTCCCCGTCGCCCTCGCCGTCGATGACCACCACGGTCCGCACCTTCGGCAGGTCGGCGCGGTGGGCGACGAGCTTGTCGACCTGGGTCCGGTCCTCCGCGATCACGACGCCGCTGCCCGAATTGGCGACGATGAAGGCGACGTCGGGGGCGTTGGTCGTGGGGTAGATCGTGGTGGTCGCGGCACCGGCGCACATCACCGCGAAGTCGGCGAGCACCCATTCGTACCGGGTCGACGACGCGACCGCGACCGGATCCTGAGGC
>NZ_PCZU01000144.1:2662-43062 GCF_002887785.1 Rhodococcus sp. ENV425 | reverse complement strand
GCGGCGAGCGTGTCGACCCGCTCGCCCACCTGCCTCCAGGTCACGCTCTCCCAGCCGTCACCCTTCGGATACCGGAAGGCCTCGGCCTCGGGAGTCGCCGCAACCCGGTCGACGAACAGCCGGGCCACCGACGGCGCCCGGTTGTCGAGCTTCGAAGAGTCCACCGGTTCGTCCGCCACCCGCAGCGCAGCCATGCGCCGAGTGTAGGACTGTCCCGGTCTCCGACGTGGGCGGTTGCGCAAACGAGGGCGCCCCCGGTCACCGACGCCGGGCAGGTACCCGCGGGAGTCGTAGCGCGACAACGTAGCCGACGGTCGACATGACCGCCATGGCGCCGACGGCGAAGGTCAGGGCCCGGTTCCTGGCGTCGGCGTTGATCCGCACGAGCTCGTCGGCAGCGGGACCCCCGACGCCCCGTGCCGCGAGGTTGGCACCGACCTGGTCGTCGCTCAGCGCGGTGACCTGGACCTGCTGGTCTACCGTCTGCTGGACGAGCTGCTTCTCCGCGGCGTTCAGCACGGCGCTGTCGTCCACCCCCGACTGGAACGAGGAGACCAGCGCCGTCGTCAGGAACGCACCGGCCAGTGCCACTCCGAGTGAGCTCCCGAGGTAGTTGATGCTCCGCGACAGGCCCGTCACGTCGCTCACCTCCTCCGCCGGCGGCGTCGACTGGATCAGGTCGGTCAGCGTCATCGTCATGCCCTGGCCGACACCGAGGAGGAAGAGCCCCGGCGCGAGCGCCAGGCCCGTCGCGGTCTGCCCCGTCTCGCGCGGGTCGAACATGGCGGCGACCGCGACGCAGCCCGCGATCATGAACAGGAACGACCACAGCTGGGCGGTCCGATGAGTCATTCGGCGGCCGGCGACGAGCCGGGCCGCCGCCGAGGCGGCGACGATCAGCCCCAGCGTCACGGGCAGCATGGCAAGGCCGCTCCACAGCGCGTCGAAACCCAGCGTCGTCTGCAGGAAGACCGGCACCAGGAACAGGACACCCGCGGTCACCAGCGCCTGCATCGCCAGGGTCTCCGAGCCGGCCCGCGTCGTCCGATTTCGCAGCACCGCGATCCGCACCAGCGGATCTCGACCGTTCGTGACGAGGTGGCGCTCCCACGCGGCGAACGCGACCAGGACCACCAGCCCGGCGCCGCCCAGTACGAGCACGGGCGACACCCCGCCCCGTTCGAGCACCGTGTACCCGAGCACCTCGAAGTCCTGCCGGGCCCGGACCAGGCCGTACCTGCCGGCCAGCAGCGTCCCGACGACGAGGAGCCCGAATCCGGTCGCGGACAGCACCGCTCCCAGGACGTCGAACCGGCGATCCTCCGCCGGAACGCTGCGTCGCCCCGGTTCGGCGACCCGGCGCATGAGGAGCAGCACGACAACCGTCACCACGGTTCCCATGAGGAACGACACCCGCCAGCTCAGGAAACTGGTGATCACGCCACCGACGATGGGGCCTGCCGCCGCGGCGACCCCGCCGACCGTCCCGATCGTCGACAACGCCCTCGTCCGCGTGGCGCCGGTCAGGGCGTCGGTGAGCAGGGCAAGCATGGCCGGGATCATGAGTGCCACGCCGATCCCCTGGAGCAGGGACCAGCCGACCAACATGAAGACGATACTCGGGCCGACGGCAGTGATGAGCGTGCCGAGCCCGAAGATCTGCGCGCCCAGGACGAAGGTTCGTCGGTAGCCGAGACGGCCTCCGAGCTTGCTGCTCGTGATCAGGAACGCGGCGATGACGAGGGAGTACAGCGAGATCGCCGACTGTACGGCGGTCAGAGTGGTCTGCAGATCCGCGACTATGGCCGACATGGCCACGTTCATGGCGGTCGAGTTGTAGACCATCAGGAAGTTCTGGACCGCAAGGGGGAGGAACAGGGCTCCGGCGACGCCCGGTCCCGGTGTGCCGGTCCTTCCGCCGCCGTTCACGTCGGCATGGGCGACGACCCTGATGCCGCCGCGCCCGCGCGGACACCGACTGCTGCCGCGGCCGCGGCGGACACAACGGAAAGGGCGATGCCCGGAAAAGCGGGTGCCACCCCGGCGGACGACGTTGCGGTACCACGAAGTCGCACGACGAGCCTCGATTCTGCCCGTGGCCGGTGGCATCACGACCGGCCCGTGAGTTCGACGGTACGACCTCCGGACGGCCCGACGGCGAGAATCGGCGACGTGCCTGGTTCCGCCGTTCGACCACGATCTCGCGACTCCGTTCAGTCTGGGCCACAACAGGTCCGAAGGGTCGAGCCGGGAGTGGTCGGTCAGGCGGTGTGCTGATCGGAGACACCCGGCCGGCGCTGCCGGCTCCCCGAGCGGCCATCGGCGGTACGTATCCGCGAAGGTGGAGGATAGAAGTCCCACAGACGCGTCACATCTCATCGATGCCCACTCCCGTCTGCGAAAGCGCAGACCTGTCTCAGGCAGATGGAACGTGATGGACGAGGTAAGCGGTGCGATCCGATTCCCGGCCGCGTTCACCGCGATCGAGAACCATTTCACATGGAAGCTCCAGACCGACGACGGCCGGACCGGCTTCGTCCGGATGGCCGAGGACTACGCGCGGCGACACCACACCCGGCTCGATCTGCCGGCGTTGCGCGCGTTCGCCGATCTGCGTAACGCCCGCAACGCCCACTCGCGTCTTTCGGACTCGACGATCCGCTCCGCTCGGTCCTCGAGGAGATCCGCCGGCACCACTACTCGCAGTTTCCCATCTGCGACGACCGCACCTACCGCGGTCTGCTGACCACCAACTGCATCGCACGCTGGCTCGCACACCGCCTGGCCACCGACGAGATCGTCGAAGGCGAGACCGTGGGCGCGGCACCGGAGTTCGTCGAGCCCCACGATCGAGCCATCCATCTGTCCCCCAAGACGACCGTGCCGCAGGCCCTCAAGAAACTCTCCCCACCCGCCGACGGCGGACTCCCGCCGACCGCCTTGATCATCACGCACAGCGGCAAGCCCCACGAGAGCCCACTGTCCCTCGTCGTCGCGGACGACCTGCCGGTCCTGGTCGCCGCGATGAGCGCGGGAACATAACTGGGCACATTGCCGATACTCCTGTCGACGGCGGCAACTCGATTCCGACCGGGAGGTCCCCGTGAGACCCGGCGAAGTGCGGCTCGGCCAAGGAGTCTGGTGGGCCGAGGAATATTGGCGGGTGATGGGCGTCTACGACGACGGCAGACTGCTGCGCCTGGCGAGACCGACGCACTTCGAGGACGGCAGCTTCTCGTTCACCGAAAACGTGGTCAACGACGTACCCGTCGAGTTCGTCTCGCCCCCCGACTCGCGTGGACCCGGCTGGACATAGCAGGCGACGACAGCGCCACTCCGGGTCACGAAGAGGGAATCGTGAGAATCACTCTGCCCAACGGCATCGTCATCGAGGACGACGACCCATCCGCTGCCGCGGCCGCTGCCCTCGCGGGCCTCGCACCCGTCGTTGACGATGCCGGCCCCGCCCCGAATGACGTCCCGGACGAAGAATCCGCCGGTTGCTCGGAGGACGCGGCACTCGAAGCCCTGCACATCGTGCGTGCTCGACCGAAGCCGGTGACCGCCACGTACCTCGCCAGGAGATCGGGCATCACCCCGGAGGACGCCCTGGAACGACTCGCGATGCTTGTCGTGATGGGCCGGGTCGAGCAACTGTCCGACGGCATCTACCGCCCGATCGACAACGTCAACGACGTCGACGAGAGCGAGCCTCGGGACACCGCGGCGATGAATGCCGGCACCCCGGCCGAGGAGTCCGAGACGGTGCCCTCCGCGGAACCCGACCCCTTCGATACGATCATGACTTTCAGGCGTGAGGTGCAAGCCCTGCTACCGACCCGACGTGACCGCGAGACCTACGACCTGTTCGTCTCCCGACGCAAGCGTTTGTCGAGTGCACGTGCCGCTGCGCTGCTCGAGCCGTCCCATCGTCGGGCGATACAGGCTCGGCTCGACGACGACCGCGACCGGCAAACCTTCGAGTTGTTCGTCGAGAACGACGCCTTCCAGTCGGAGGGCACGGTCGCCGGTTCGCCCTTCATCACCCGCCGCGAGGCCGAGGACCGGCTGCAAAGACTGGTCGCGCGCGGAGTCATCGGACGCAAACCAACCGGCTACGGGACCTACCACCGCTACTACACCATCGACTGACTTTCTCCGAGTAGGCGAACAGTGCTGGACTGCACCCTTCGGGCGCTCATAGACGGTCGGAAACAACGCCACCAGCAGCTTCTGCGACATCCTCTGGTTGTCGAGGATCTGCGCCGACCGGTCCGCCGATGAGCCCATAGCTCCCGATCACCGCGGCGAGGAATTCACTGTGCAGGTCCTGGCTCGCCGAGAACGGCTGCATGGTGCCGCCTGCGCCTGCTGCAGGGTCTCGGACTCCTCGAGCCGGTCCCGAATGTAGGTGACGACGTTGCGCACGCTCGAGTCGGGGTGGTCACCGGAGCAGGCACTGCGGGACCGGCGCATACCCGAGGGGGCGACGAACGAGCGGCACTCGTTACCCGCCGGAACGATTCGAGGATCGGGTCGGGCGGTCGGCGCAGCGCCGGACGGCTGCCGGGCCGTGTAGTCCGTACGCTGTGCCGTCCATCCGGCCTCACTGCGGAGCGGCTGAGAGGGCGGGGAAGACCACGCGGTAGACCGACGGAACGGCACCTCCGGGCGTCAGTCGCCGGTCCCTCCGAACTCGGGAGGGGTGTCGCGGTAGGTAAAAGGTTCCAACGTCACCATTGCGCCGGTGCCTTCGTCACCGTCGACGAGTTGGGCCGCCGTGGCTCGAAATTCCACGCCGACGGTCCTCACGTACCCGTCCGCCTCCCACTGCCCGACCCTCCACCGCAAGTAGTCCCGCAGATCGTCCAAGCTCGCGAAGAACGTCACCGACTTGGGTGCGAGAACCACGCCGTCCTGCCGCCACGACTCTTCCAGGCCGTAGTAGCCGCGGGTGTGGCCGGCCCAGACCTCGTCGAGGGACACAATCAATTCACTGGGATCGCGTATCGGAACAGGACGCCATCCGTCCTTCGCGGGCTTGCCCTCGAGCACACGATCGGGTGCGCCACTGAGCGTCACGAGGGCCTGCATCTCGGCATCCGGCAGTTCGCGGAACGCCGCGGGGCCGTTGACTGCATTCGAGCTCTCCAGGGGCGTCCCCGCTTTTCGCTCGTGCACCGGGAACGCCGGCGTCAGCCAGTGGATGGGCTGCAAGTAGATTCTGCGAACGCCGGGCTCCCCAGTCAGCTTGGTGACCGTGCAGAACCCGACCACGGACTTCGAATCGGTCTGATAGGCCGCCACCACGTCCCCGGCCGTCACTTCTTCGGCGAGATGCTTGGACACCTCACCCGACAGCGTCGAGTAGTCCCCGCCCCACTCGACAGGTGCACCTCGACTGAACACGCCCCGTAGCCAGTCACCGTAATACCCGGACGGCCCGCCTTCCGCGGCGTTGCACTTGTAGAGCCAGAACCCCATCTCTACCTCTCCCGGTGACCGCAACAGACCGAAGCTGGGCCTTCCCAGTCCGGGGTAACCTCGCGAACTCCGCCTACCCGTTTCTGTGCCTTTCAAAAGCGGCGGGTCCTCGATTGGGAGAATCGGCCGCCGGTGGCTGGTGCCGCCCGCACAATCGCAACCATGGAGCTGGACGGTAATGACCTCGGAAGGCTGCGCCGAGTCGCGGACCCACTCAGTGTCCGGACGTCAGAAGCAGGTGATTTCACGCCCTGGCTTGCCGAGAACATCGACCTCCCGGCTGAGTAGCTCGAGAGGCCGTTGACGGTCGTGTCCACACAGGTCGCTGTCGGCGAATTCTGCTTCGACGTCCAGGCGGAGGACGACAACGGCCGCACCGTCGTCATCGAGAACCAACTCGAGCGAACCGATCACGGGCACCTGGGCAGAGCCTGATGTACGCAGCCGGCTTCGACGCCGCGGCCATCGTTTGGGTATCGACACGGTCGGTGAAGATCACCGAAGCGCGCTCGACTGGCTCAACGAACGCACTGACAGCTCGGTCGGCTGTTCGACGACGACCTCGAGGCGGTCGCGAGCGCCCTCTCGGAGGCGCGAGCTCGGGCGAATGTGGGCAAAGCCCTTCCGGCGGTGAGGTACCGGACCCTGAACAGGCTGCTGGGCAGCGTGGGTTGCAGCAGCTGCTCGACGGCACCTATGACATCCCCGGCGTCGTGCGTACGCGCTACGGGGATACCCGTCACCATCCCCCAGGTCGGCCTCACCCAGGTGAGTGCGCTCCTTCCACCCAGGGCGGCGGTTCATGAATGCCACAACCAGCGACCTCGAGACCGTGACGGGTGTACCACGCCGTCCCGTGTTCCCTCGTCGATCCGGCACACAGTGAGGGCAGAGACGGCGCATCCTGAGTGGGTGGCGCGAGCCGTCGGGTCGGCGGCGGAGAATCTCGGCAAGGGCTATCGACACAGGAGGACGCGATGACCTCACCTGCGAACAGCACCCCGATTCCGCCCGGCATCGAGATGCCGGACGAGGTCCGCACCCGGTTGGGCACGCTGCGGTCCTTCGACGGAGTCCCGGACGACGAGACGACCCGGACACTGTTCGACAACCTGGACTTCCAGCGGGCGGTGCAGGCGTACCTGCTGGCGCAGCATCCGGTGTCGTGGGCGGCGTGGCGCCGGGGGCTGCTGCGCTGGGGCCCGGCGAACACCACGATGGCGCTCTGGGAGGACCTGTGCCACCCGTGCACCGTCGGACCGGCGATGCACACGACCGTTGTGTACTTCTACATGTGGATCGACCTCCACGACGGACCCCTCGTCCTGGACGCCCCGCCCGACGTGTACGGCCTGATCGACGACTCGTGGGGGCGCTGGGTCGTCGACATCGGCGCCACCGGACCCGACAAGGGCCAGGGTGGCAAGTACCTGTTCCTGCCGCCTGCATACGACGGCGAGGTCCCGGACGGCTACTTCGTGGTGCGGTCCCGTAGCTACGGGATGTGCCTCGTCTCGCGCGGTTTCCGCGACGAGCACGGCGACCCGCATCCGGCCGCCGACATGATCAAGGCGAAGACCCGGGCTTACCCGCTGGCTCAGGCCGACGACCCGCCGCCGATGCGATTCGTGAACGTCTCCTTCGAGCCGTGGGTCACCATCCCGGCCGCCGACTACCAGTACTGGGAGCTGCTCAACGAGGTGGTGCAGTCCGAGCTGCCGGAGTCATCCGACCCGGTCACGCTGGGGATGTTCGCCGCCGTCGGCATCCAGCACGGCAAACCGTTCGACCCCGACGAGCGGATGCGGGCAATCCTGACCGAGGCAGCCGCGGTCGGCGACGCGACCGCCCGCGCGCTCCTCTACCGGGTCCGCCAGCCCGAGGCACGCTACTACCCGGACGGCGCCTGGCGGGTCTTCCTCTTCGCCGGTTACCAGTTCCAGGACAATGGCGCCGCGATGCTCGACACCGCCGCCGCGCTCGGCTTCATAGGGAGCGGATCGAGTCCGGCGTACCTGACGGAGATGGTCGGCGCCGGATCGCAGTATGTCACGGCGTTCGTCGACGCCACCGACGCGCACTTCGACGGCGGCAGGACCTACCGGCTGCACGTCCCGCCGAACGTGCCGGTCAACACCTTCTGGTCGATCGTCGTCTACGACACCCAGACCCGGTCGATGCTGCAGACCGACCAGGAATGGCCCACCGTTGCCAGCGACCGCGACATGATCTCGAACGCGGACGGCTCCGTCGACGTCCACTTCGGTCCCGAACGGCCGGAGGGCAGCCGCAACTGGATCCAGACCCTGCCCGGCAAGAGCTGGTTCGCGATAGTCCGGCTCTACGGTCCGCTGGAACCGTGGTTCGACAAGACATGGAGACTGCCCGACATCGAACCGCTCGCGTAGCGACCGGGAATGGTCCGCCCTGACGGCCGGTGCCTCTCCACCGGCCGTCAGGGAGGTCACGCCGACTTCTGGTCGGTGTCCGGCGGGTGGTCGAGCTTGCGACGGGCCGCGGTGACGGCCGCGTCGACGGTCGAGTGTGCGTCTGTAACGACACTGGCGATGCCGGTCGCGCTGAGCAGGTCGCGCACCTGGCCGATCTCGCCGGCGAAGAGCAGCCGAATGTGGTGGTGCTCGAGGTCGGCATACAGCCGGTCCAGCATCTCGACGGCGGTGATGTCGATTCCCGGCACAGCTGCGGTGTCGAGGACGACGGCCCGCGTGTCGTCATGGACATGGCCGCGTACGGCCGCTGCCACGTTGTCGGCGTTGGCGTAGATCAAGCCGGACTCGGGCCGCAGCACCACGATTCCGGGCTCAGTGAGCGCGTCGGGATGGCGCTGCAGGTCGACCCAGCGGCTCTTGTCCGGTGTGCGGCCCAGCTCGGCGACGTGGGGCCGCGAGGCCCGGAACAGCAGGAGCAGGACCGACACCGCGACACCGAGGAAGAGCCCGGAAGGATGTCGAAGACCAGCACACCCACCATGGCGCTCGCCGCGGCGAGGAAGTCCGCGTACGCCGCGACGCCGTAGATCCGCCGCAGGCTCGGGGTCGCCAGGCGCGCGTACTTGCGCAGCGTCCGGAAGTCGACGAGCTTCGTGACGGCCGCGATCACCACGGCGGCGAGGGTGGCCTCCGGCAGGTTCGCGAACAGACCGGTCAGGAACAGCAGCGTCATCACCGTCAGCGCCGCCACGACGATGCCAGAGATCTGCGACACCGCCCCGGCCGAGACGTTGACCGCGGTCTTCGACAGGGACCCGTTGACGATCATCCCGGAGGACAGTCCCGCGCCGATGTTCGCTGTGCCCACCCCGAGCAGCTCCTGGTTCGGATCGATCTCGTAGTGTTCCTTGGCGGCGTAGTTCTTGGCTGCTCCGACGCCCTCGGCGAACGCCACCAGCAGGATCCCTGCCGCCGACGCGAGCAGCGTGACGTAGTCGGATCCAGGGAGGCCGGGGAGCCCGAGTGGAGGTAGCCCGCCTTCGATCCGCCCGACGATCTCCACTCCCTTGGCGTCGAGGCCGAGGACCGAGACGGCGACGATTCCCAGGACGACCGCGACCAGCGGTGCGGGCAGCCGGGGCGACACCCTGTGCAGGACCAGTACGACCGCAAGGGAGCCGGCGCCGACGGCCAACGTCCAGCCGTTCGTCCCACCCAGCGACGTGACCAGGTGCCAGGCTTTTTCGAAGAAGTCCCCTCTCCCCTCGGGACTCCGAAGAGCTTCGGGAGCTGGCCGACGATGATCGTCAGCGCCAAGCCGACGATGAACCCCTTCAGCACCGGCTCGGAGATGAAGGAAGCCAGAAACCCCAGACGCAACAGCCCCGCGAGAATCCCGAGCGCACCGACCAGCAGCGCCAGACCGGCCGTCAGCGCTGCCGAATCGGCGTCACCGGAAATGCCGGCAACAGCAGCACCCGAAAGCGCCGCGGTGGCCGCCATCGGCCCCACCACCAGGTGCCGGGAGCTGCCGAACAGCGCGTAGAGGAGCAGCGCCGCGGGCGCGGCATACAGGCCGATCACCGGGGACACCCCGGCGATCGTGGCGTACGCGAGGGCCTCGGGCACCAGAACCGCCCACACCGTCAGGCCGGCCAGCAGGTCACGTCCCATCTGGTTGGCTCGATAGCCCTCGAACGACGTGAGCAGCGGCACCTTCACAACACGAGCACAGCAAACCCGGCCCGGCCACGACAGAGCCCAAAGGCCCCGGGTGACGCCGCACGATCCCCGGCACACCGCGGCCCCGGCCTGGCCGTGTCCGCGGGCGTCAACGTGAAGGCCCTGCAGTGGATGTCGGGTGGGCAGAATCCCCCTCGAGCGGTGAAGGACCGGCCGCTGACCAGGTCTTTCACCGCCACTCCCCTGGTGGGCGCGGAGGGTTTCGAACCCCCGACCGCTGGTGTGTAAAACCAGAGCTCTACCACTGAGCTACACGCCCGCAAATCCGACGGCTCGCGCCGCCGGACTGTGCCTCAGGACTTTAGCGCGGCCAGCGCTCGCACCCAAGCGCCCTGGTCACGGGGTTCGCCGGGCTGATTCTCCTCGGCGAACCGGATGATGCCGTCCTTGTCCACGACGAACGTGCCGCGGTTGGCGAAACCGAACTTGTCGTTGAACACGCCGTAGGCCTGGGCGACGGCGCCGTGGGGCCAGAAATCGGACAGCAGCGGGAAGGTGTAGCCCTGCTCGGCGGCCCAGATCTTGTGCGTGGGCGAGGCCCCCACCGAGACGGCGATGATCGCGGGGTCGTCGTTCTCGTACGTCGGCAGGTCGTCCCGCACGGCGCACAGCTCGCCCTGGCAGACCCCGGTGAACGCCAGCGGGTAGAACACGAGCAGCACGTTCTTGTGCCCGCGGAAGCTCGACAGGGTCACTTCCTGGTTGTTCTGATCCTTGAGTGTGAAATCGGGCGCCTCGGCACCCACCTCGATCGCCATCGCGTCGGTCGTCCTTACTTCGGTGGAGGTGAACTGAGCGGTGCGCTCAGCGCTTGGTGCGGGCGGCCTTCGGCTGCACCAGCCGGCTGCCCACCCAGTCGCCGAGGTTGGCGGTCGAGGTCTGGGTCAGGCCGGCGGTCGTGGCCGATTCGGCGATCTCGCTGGGCTCGACGTGATCCGCGCGGCCAGTCTTCGGGGTCAGCACCCAGACGACGCCCTCGTCTGCGAGCGGGCCGATCGCATCCATGAGCGCATCGACGAGGTCCCCGTCGCTGTCGCGCCACCAGAGGAGCACCACGTCGACGACCTCGTCGGAGTCCTCGTCGAGCAGGTCCGATCCGATGGTGTCCTCGACGGCGGCCCGCAGGTCGTCGTCCGTGTCCTCATCCCAACCGAGTTCCTGAACCACCTGGTCGTGGGTGATACCGAGCTTCTGAACGTAGTTCTGGGCGTCCGCCGCGGCGACCACGGTGGTGTCCTCCTTCGGTTGGGCCGCGGGCCTGCCGCGTACCGGATGTCACGAGCGATTTTTCAAAGCGAACATCCTCGGGGGGCTCAACGCAAGCCGAATCGCAAGGAAAGTCACAACATTCTTCCGGGGACGTTACCGCGAGGAGCTCCGCACCGCCGATTCTGCCGCGCGGAGTCGAACGGTCCGGATACCCGCCTCGCGGCCGCTTCACACCCGGGGGGATGCCTCCCACCGCGCGATGGGGGAAGATGAGCAGTGCATCTCGTTCAGATGTCGATGAGTCGGCTCCCACAAGAGCCGGCCTACGGAGCGGGCGCCACACCTGCGCGCCCCACCACGATGAGGAGCAGACGTTGACAGACCTGATCCACGAGCCCGATTCCTCGACGAGCGCCGCCACACAAGGCGCCTCGGAAGCGGGATCCTCGCCGAACACCACCGGGGCCTCCGACGGCCGCGTGCGGGTCATCCGCGAGGGCGTGGCCTCCTACCTGCCGGACATAGACCCGGCCGAGACCACGGAGTGGCTCGAGTCCTTCGACGGGCTGCTCGAGTCCGCCGGTCCTGCGCGTGCCCGGTACCTGATGCTGCGCCTGCTCGAGCGTGCCGGCGAGCGCCACGTCTCGATCCCGGCACTGACCTCGACCGACTACGTGAACACCATCCCGACCGAGAACGAGCCGTGGTTCCCCGGCGACGAGGAGGTCGAGCGTCGCTACCGTGCCTTCATCCGGTGGAACGCCGCGATCATGGTGCACCGCGCGCAGCGCCCCGGCATCGGCGTCGGCGGCCACATCTCCACCTACGCCTCCTCCGCGGCGCTGTACGAGGTGGGCTTCAACCACTTCTTCCGCGGCAAGGACCACCCCGGCGGCGGCGACCAGATCTTCATCCAGGGTCACGCCTCTCCCGGCGTCTATGCCCGCGCCTACCTCGAGGGCCGCATCCCGGCCGAGCAGCTCGACGGGTTCCGCCAGGAGGCCAGCCACGCCGACCAGGGCGGCGGCCTGCCGTCCTACCCGCATCCGCGGTTGCTGCCCGACTTCTGGGAGTTCCCGACGGTGTCGATGGGCCTCGGCCCGATGAACGCGATCTACCAGGCGCGGTTCAACCACTACCTGAACGACCGCGGCCTGAAGGACACCTCCGACCAGCACGTGTGGGCGTTCCTCGGCGACGGCGAGATGGACGAGCCGGAGTCGCGGGGTCTCGCGCACGTCGCGGCGACCGAGGGTCTGGACAACCTCACGTTCGTGGTCAACTGCAACCTGCAGCGCCTCGACGGTCCGGTCCGCGGCAACGGCAAGATCATCCAGGAACTGGAATCGTTCTTCCGCGGCGCCGGCTGGAACGTCATCAAGGTGGTGTGGGGTCGTGAGTGGGACGCCCTGCTGCACGCCGACAAGGACGGTGCGCTGGTCAACCTGATGAACGCGACGCCGGACGGCGACTACCAGACCTACAAGGCCAACGACGGCGCCTTCGTCCGCGAGCACTTCTTCGGCCGCGACCCGCGCACCAAGGAACTGGTCAAGAACCTCAGCGACCAGGAGATCTGGAACCTCAAGCGCGGCGGCCACGACTACCGCAAGATCTACGCGGCGTACGCGGCGGCGATGGCGCACAAGGGCCAGCCGACGGTGATCCTCGCGCACACGATCAAGGGGTACACCCTCGGCAAGCACTTCGAGGGCCGCAACGCCACGCACCAGATGAAGAAGCTCACGCTCGAGGACCTCAAGTACTTCCGCGACCTGCAGCGCATCCCGATCTCGGACGCCGAGCTCGAGGCGAACCCGAAGATGCCGCCGTACTACCACCCGGGCAACAACTCCCCGGAGATCCAGTACATGCTCGAGCGGCGGCGCGCGCTCGGCGGGTTCCTGCCCGAGCGCCGCACCGCCAAGGCCCCGCTGACGCTGCCCGACGACAAGGCCTACGAGGTGATCCGCAAGGGCTCCGGCAAGCAGCAGGTGGCCACCACCATGGCGCTGGTGCGCATCATGAAGGAGCTGCTGCGCGACAAGGAGATCGGTCCGCGCATCGTGCCGATCATCCCGGACGAGGCCCGCACCTTCGGTATGGACTCGTGGTTCCCGTCGCTGAAGATCTACAACCGCAACGGCCAGCTGTACACGTCGGTCGACGCGGAACTGATGCTCGCCTACAAGGAGAGCGTCGTCGGGCAGATCCTGCACGAGGGCATCAACGAGGCCGGTTCCACCGCGTCGTTCACCGCCGTCGGCACCTCGTACGCCACGCACGGGTTGCCGATGATCCCGCTGTACATCTTCTACTCGATGTTCGGCTTCCAGCGCACCGGCGACGGGCTGTGGGCGGCGGCCGACCAGATGGCCCGCGGTTTCGTGCTCGGCGCGACGGCCGGCCGCACCACCCTCACCGGTGAGGGCCTGCAGCACGCCGACGGGCACTCGTTGCTGCTGGCGTCCACCAACCCGGCGGTGGTGTCGTACGATCCTGCGTTCTCCTACGAGCTCGCGCACATCGTCAAGGACGGTCTGCGCCGCATGTACGGCGGCACGGAGGGTGTCGACGGGTTCGGCGGCGAGAACATCTTCTACTACATCACCCTCTACAACGAGCCGTACGTGCAGCCGGCCGAGCCGGAGAACCTCGACGTCGAGGGCCTGCTCAAGGGCATCTACCTGTACCGGCGCGGCGAGGGCTCCGGGCCGAAGGCGCAGATCCTCGCCTCCGGTGTGCTCATGCCCGAGGCGCTGCGGGCGCAGGAGATGCTCGCCGACGAATGGGGCGTGGCCGCGGACGTGTGGTCGGTGACCTCGTGGGGCGAGCTGCGCCGTGACGGCGTCGAGTGCGAGCGGCAGGCGCTGCTCGACCCGGGTGCCGACGCTCCGACGCCGTACGTGGCCAAGGTCCTCGCCGACGCCGCCGGTCCGTTCGTGGCGGTCTCGGACTGGATGCGCGCGGTACCGGACCAGATCCGGCAGTGGGTGCCGGGCGACTACACGACGCTCGGCGCCGACGGGTTCGGGTTCTCCGACACCCGCCCGGCCGCGCGCCGGTTCTTCAACATCGACGCGGAGTCGACGGTGGTCGCGGTGCTCGCCGCCCTCGGCCGGGACGGCGCGATCGATCGCTCGCAGGCGGTCGAGGCGGCCCGGCGGTACCGCATCGACGACGTGGCGGCGGCTCCGGAGCAGACCTCGGATCCCGGCGTGGCCTGATCCGACCCGCTCCGCCGCGGGCGACGGGCGTAGTTTCGTCCCATGGTCGCAGAACCCGCAGAGCCGCGTCCGAGGCGGGCACCGGGCGTCCCTACCGGGCGTCCGGTGCCGCCGGCGCGGCCGGAGCGTGATCCCCTGCCCGACGCGCTCCTGCGCCGGGTCAAGCAGTTCTCCGGGCGGCTGTCCACCGAGGCCGTCCACGCCATGCAGGAGCAGTTGCCGTTCTTCGCGGATCTCGACGCGTCGCAGCGGTCCAACGTGCAGCTGATCATCCAGACGGCGGTCGTCGACTTCCTCGAATGGGTGCGCAACCCCGACAGTGATCTGCGGTTCAGCCTGGACGCGTTCCAGGTGATCCCGCAGGATCTGGCACGCCGGCTGACGCTGCGCCAGACCGTGGACATGGTCCGCGCCGCCATGGAGTTCTTCGAGCAGTGGCTGCCCGCGCTGGCGCGCAACGAGCAACAGCTCGTCGCACTGACCGAGGCGACGCTGCGCTACGGCCGGGAACTGGGCTTCGCCGCAGCCTCGGTCTACGCCAGCGCGGCCGAGTCCCGCGGCGCCTGGGACACCCGCCTCGAGGCGCTGGTCGTCGACGCGGTGGTCCGCGGCGACACCGGTTCGGACATGCTCTCGCGCGCCGCGACGCTGAACTGGGATGCGACGGCGCCGGCCACCGTGATCATCGGCACTCCCCCGCCGAACGAGGGTGTGTCGGTCGTGACGACCGTGCACTCGATCGCGCAGCAGCACGGCCGCGCCGCGCTGGCAGTGGTGCAGGGCGAGCGGCTCGTGATGGTGGTCAGCGGGGAGCTGCACGGCAGCATCGAGGCGATGACGTTCCGCTCCGAGCTGATGCGCAGCTTTTCCGACGACCCGGTGGTGATCGGTCCCACCACGCCCACCCTCGCGTCGGCGCACGCGTCCGCGGTCGAGGCGATGGCCGGCATGGAGGCGGTGGCCGGGTGGCGGGGAGCGCCGCGGCCGGTGCACGCGGCGGAACTGCTGCCGGAGCGGGCGCTGCTCGGCGACGCGGGGGCGATCGCCGCGCTCGAGGACGACGTGGTGGCTCCGCTCACCGAGGCGGGTCCCGCGCTGGCCGACACCCTCGACGCATACCTCGACTGTGGGGGTGCTGTCGAGACCTGTGCCCGACAGCTGTTTGTTCATCCAAATACCGTCCGGTACCGGCTCAAGCGGATCACAGAAGTCACCGGCCGCGACCCCACGAATCCCCGTGATGCTTACGTGTTGCGGATAGCCGCCACCGTGGGAAGGCTGGCTCGAAGTCATAACGAATTACGAACTCCAGTCCCACCAGTCTCCCGTTTCACACTGCGCGAACCGGGCACGTAACGGGAGGCGGCGTTCCGTCGATGGTGGACGCCGACGTGCTGTTTTGTGGGAACCCTACAAAACAGCAAGCGAGAGTTCATCCCTACCGACATCTCGCAAGGCCCTGTCCAGGGTGTTCTCTGATCATCGTGATTTCGCTGCTCGCCCCCGGTCAGGGCTCCCAGACACCCGGCATGCTCGCCTCCTGGTTGGAGCAGCCCGGCGCCCGCGATCGCATCCAACTGTGGTCGAAGGCCTCGGGCCTCGACCTCGAACGCCTCGGCACCACCGCGACGGCCGAGGAGATCACCGACACGGCGGTGACCCAGCCGCTGGTCGTCGCGACGGCGCTGCTGGCCTACGAGGAACTCGAGGCCCGCAACCTCGTCCCGGACGACACGATCGTCGCCGGCCATTCGGTCGGCGAGCTCGCGGCCGCGGCAATCGCCGGGGTCATCAGCGCGGACGAGGCGGTCATGCTCGCCGCCATCCGCGGTGCCGAGATGGCCCGGGCGTGCGCGATCGAGCCGACCGGGATGTCGGCCGTGCTCGGCGGCAACGAAGAGGACGTGCTCGCCCGGCTGGCCGAACTCGACCTGACGCCGGCCAACATCAACGCGGCCGGCCAGATCGTCGCCGCCGGTCGCCTCACGGCACTCGAGGAGCTCGCGGCGAACGCTCCGGAGAAGGCCCGGATCCGGCCCCTGCCGGTCGCCGGCGCCTTCCACACCGTATTCATGGCCCCGGCCCAGGAAGCCGTCGCCGAGGCCGCGGCGAAGATCGTGCCCAGCGATCCGACCCGCACGCTGCTGTCCAACTCCGACGGGGCACCTGTCACATCCGGAGCGGACGCACTGACCAAGCTTGCCGCGCAGGTCACCCGACCGGTGCGCTGGGACCTGTGCACCGCGACCCTGCGCGCGGCCGAGGTCTCGGCGGTCGTGGAGCTTCCCCCGGCCGGCACCCTGGTCGGCATCGCCAAGCGGGAGATGCGCGGCACGCCGACCACGGCACTCAAGACCCCTGAGGAGATCTCAGCGCTGGCCGAATCGCTCCGCGTCGGCTAGTTTGCTGCGCGCGCGTCGCGCAGTACGGGACCTGCCCTCGACGGGCACCCGGAATCCGGGCGGAATCCGCCACCCGGTCCGATCAGCAAGACGAAACGAAGAAGGGAGCCACAACGTGGCCGCCACCCAGGAAGAAATCATCGCCGGTCTCGCGGAGATCATCGAAGAGGTCACCGGCATCGAGCCCTCCGAGGTGACCGTCGAGAAGTCCTTCGTCGACGACCTCGACATCGACTCCCTGTCCATGGTCGAGATCGCCGTGCAGACCGAGGACAAGTACGGCGTGAAGATCCCCGACGAGGACCTCGCCGGCCTCCGCACCGTCGGTGACGCCGTCGCCTACATCCAGAAGCTCGAGGCCGAGGGCGTCCAGGCCACGAACGACAACGAGTGAGCTCAACCGTGACTTCCGCCTCTCCCCGCACCGGGACATTCCCCAACGTCGTCGTCACCAGCCTCGCGGCCACGACATCGATCGCTGGTGACGTGGATGCCACGTGGAAGGGCCTGCTCGCCGGTGAGAGCGGCATCGATACGCTGACCGGCTTCGTCGACGAGTTCGACCTGCCGGTTCGCATCGGCGGCAAGCTCAAGACCAGCCCCGACGAAACCCTCTCGCGCGTCGAGATCCGCCGGATGAGCTTCGTCGAGCGGCTCGCGCTGGGCCTCGGCCGCACCGTGTGGGAGAACGCGGGCAGCCCGGAGGTCGACCGCGAGCGCCTCGGTGTCGTCATCGGCACCGGTCTCGGTGGCGGCGAAGCGCTCATCGACGCCGTCGACAAGCTGCGCAACGACGGCTACCGCAAGGTGTCCCCGTTCGCCGTGCAGATGGTCATGCCGAACGGCCCGTCGGCGACGGTGGGCCTCGAGCTCGGTGCGAAGGCCGGCGTGCTGACGCCGGTGTCCGCCTGCTCGTCCGGCAACGAGGCCATCGCCCACGCCTACCGGATGATCGCGATGGGCGATGCCGACATCGTCGTCGCCGGTGGCGTCGAGGGTCAGCTCGACGCGGTCGCCACCGCCAGCTTCGCCATGATGCGGGCGCTGAGCACCCGCAACGACGACCCGAGCAGGGCGTCGCGTCCGTTCGACAAGGACCGCGACGGCTTCGTCTTCGGCGAGGCCGGCGCGCTGATGGTGCTCGAGACCGAGGAGCACGCCAAGGCGCGCGGCGCCACCATCCACGCCCGCCTGCTCGGTGCGGGCATCACCTCGGACGGATTCCACATCGTGGCACCCGATCCCGAGGGGACGGGCGCGGCGCGTGCCATGACGAAGGCCATCAATGGCGCCGGCCTGTCGCCGTCCGACATCGGCTTCGTCAACGCGCATGCCACGGCCACACCCATCGGCGACATCGCCGAGGCGAAGGCGATCAATTCCGCGGTCGGCAACCATGCCGCGGTGTATGCACCGAAGGGAGCCCTGGGGCATTCGATCGGTGCGGTCGGCGCGCTCGAAGCGGTCCTGACGGTCCTGAGCCTGCGGGACGGGGTCATCCCGCCCACGCTCAACGTGGACAACCAGGATCCAGAGATCGATCTCGACGTCGTGAAGGGCGAAGCCCGTTACGGCCGGATCGATTTCGCGCTGAACAACTCGTTCGGTTTCGGTGGGCACAACGTTGCGCTCGCGTTCGGCCGGGCCTGACCCGACCGGACTTCGCTCGCCGTCGGGGTGGGGGTCTCGTCACGGGACCCCCACCCCCGGCGCCCATCCCCCGCTCTTGCCTTGCCCGAGGAGAACGCGATGACCGTCCTGGAACCTGCTCAGACGCGCGACGCCGCCGTCGACCCCCGCGATCCGCTCCGGAGGCTCGAGCGACTGTTCGACGCGGGCACCCTGAGCCTGCTGCACCCCCGGGACAAGTCCGGCATGCTCGCCGCGATCGGTTCCATCGACGGCGTCCGGACCGTCGCGTACTGCTCGGACGCCACCGTGATGGGTGGCGCCATGGGCGTGGACGGCTGCAAGCACATCGTCGACGCCATCGACACGGCCCTCGAACAGGACGTCCCGATCGTCGGGCTGTGGCACTCGGGCGGCGCTCGGCTCGCGGAGGGCGTCGACTCCCTCCATGCCGTCGGCCTGATCTTCGAGGCCATGGTCCGCGCTTCCGGCCGGATCCCCCAGATCTCCGTGGTTCTCGGCTTCGCGGCGGGCGGCGCCGCCTACGGCCCCGCACTCACCGACATCGTCATCATGGCGCCCGAGGCCCGCATCTTCGTCACCGGCCCCGACGTGGTGCGCAGCGTCACCGGCGAGCAGGTCGACATGGAATCCCTCGGTGGGCCGGACACCCACACCAAGAAGTCCGGCGTCGCCCACATCGCCGCCCACGACGAGGACGACGCCCTGCACCGGGCCCGTCGCCTCGTGTCGATGCTCGCCGAGCAGGGCGAGTTCGACCTCGACGCCGCCCGTCGCGGCGACACCGACCTGCGGGCGCTGCTGCCCGAATCCCCCCGCCGCGCCTACGATGTCCGCCCGATCGTGCACGAGCTGCTCGACAACGTCGAGGGCGAGTCCACCTTCGAGGAACTGCAGGCCGGATGGGCCCGGAGCGTCGTCACCGGCTTCGGCCGGCTCGGCGGACGCACGGTCGGCGTCATCGCGAACAATCCGCTGCGTCTCGGCGGCTGCCTGGACTCCGTCAGCGCGGAGAAGTCCGCGCGTTTCGTGCGCCTGTGCAACGCCTTCGGCGTTCCCCTCGTCGTCATCGTCGACGTGCCCGGCTACCTGCCCGGCGTGAGCCAGGAGTGGGAAGGCGTGGTCCGTCGCGGAGCCAAGCTGCTGCACGCATTCGCCGAGTGCGAGGTGCCCCGCGTGACGCTGGTGACCCGGAAGATCTACGGCGGCGCCTACATCGCGATGAACTCGCGCGCACTGGGCGCGACCGCCGTGTTCGCCTGGCCGGACGCCGAGGTCGCCGTGATGGGCGCCAAGGCGGCGGTGGGCATCCTGCACAAGCGGGCCCTGGCCGCGGCGCCGGAGGAGGAGCGGGAGGCACTGCACGACCGTCTCGCCGCCGAGCACGAGGCCATCGCCGGCGGCGTGGGCCGGGCGATGTCGATCGGCGTCGTCGACGAACTGATCGATCCGGCGACGACCCGCAGCACCCTCGCCCAGGCGCTGGCCGCGGCTCCCGCGCGCCGCGGCCGCCACAAGAACATCCCGCTGTAGGCGGCTGCGCCGCCGGTGCGTCTTTCGGGTTGCCCCAGCAGCCCAAAGGACGCACCGGCCGCGCAGCGGCCTACCCCACGTTCCGGCGCAACCAGGTCACCTCGGCGCCCTCGCCGCCGCTGCGGTAGGGCTCGAGCGCCTCGTCCCAGGCCGTTCCCAGCACCCGGGTCAGTTCCTCCTCGATGTTGCCGCCGGCGAGCAGCGCCCGCAGCCGCATCTCTCCGACCACGACGTCCCCGTTCGCGCTCGTGTTGCCGCGCCACAGCCCCAGTCCCGGCACATGGCTGTAGCGCTCGCCGTCGACGCCGTCGCTGGGGTCCTCGGTGATCTCGAAGCGGATCATCGGCCACACCCGGAGGGCGTCGACGAGGCGTGCGGCGGTCCCCACGGGACCCGCCCAGTTCACAGTCGTGCGCAGTTGTCCGACGTCGACCGGTTGACCGATCCAGGTGAGATCCGGACGGCAATCGAGGGTGGCGGCCAGTGCCCATTCGATATGCGGGCAGACCGCAGCAGGCGACGAGTGGATGTAGACCACCCCGGTCGTCGCATCCGCGAACTGGTTCGACGCGCGCACTACACACCTCCACTTCGACGAGGGACGTCTTCCCCAACGGCCTGACATCGAAGCGGTCGCGCATGGCGACAGGGGACAGTCTGCCTGTGTTACTCCTGTTTCGCTAGGGAACGGATGAGGAATTTGAGAATTCGGTGAGTACGTCGTCCGCGAGGGCCGGCCACCGCGGCTTGGCCCAGTCGCCGAAAGCCCTGTCGGTCAGCGCGACACACGCGATCTCCGCGCGGGGATCGACCCACAGGAATGTACCGGATTGGCCGAAGTGCCCGTACGTTTCGGGCGAATTGGCCGAACCGGTCCAGTGCGGGTTCTTCCGGCCGCGGATCTCGAACCCGAGCCCCCAGTCGTTGGGCTTGTGCATGCCGTATCCGGGCACGATCCCGTCGAGCCCCGGGAACTGCACCCGGGTGGCCTCCGCGAGAGTCTGCGCGGACACCAGGCGGGGCGCGAGCAGCTCCGCGGCGAAGTGCGTCAGGTCGGCGAGCGACGACTGTCCCCCGTGCCCGGCGGGTCCCGGCAGCGACGATTCCCGCATGCCGAGCGGCTCGAAGACGGCCTGGGTGAGGTATTCGGGGAACGGGATGCCGGTCTCACCCGCGACGAGCTCCGCGAGGATCTCGAAGCCCGCGCTCGAGTAGATCCGTTTGCGCCCGGGCTCGGCCTGCGCCCGGCGTTCGTCGAAGGCGAGTCCCGACGCGTGTGCCAGCAGATGGCGGACGGTGGATCCCTCCGGACCGGCGGGCTGATCGAGCTCGACCGCACCCTCCTCCACGGCGACGAGGACCGCGTAGGCGACGAGCGGCTTGGTGACCGACGCGAGACGGTAGAGCCGCAACTGGTCGCCGTGCCCGGCGACGACACCGCCGCCGCGGGTGAGAACCGCGGCGGCGGCGTGGTCGACGGGCCAGTCGGAGATCGCGTCGAGGCTGTTCACGTACCCAGCCTAGAAGACGGCGCAGGCTACCGCGCGATCACCGATCGGCGTCGGTGTACTTGATGACGCCGCGGATGTTCTTCCCGTCGAGCATGTCCTGGTAGCCGTCGTTGATCTGTTCGAGGGTGTAGGTGCGGGTGACCATGTCCGCGAGGTTGAGCTGTCCGGACTTGTACATCGCCAGCAGGTTGGGGATGTCGACCCGCGCGTTGCAGCCGCCGAAGATGTTGCCCTGCAGATCCTTCTGCAGCATCGCGAACAGGAACGCGTTCAGCTTCACGTCCATGTCCGTCATGTGCCCCATCGCGGTGACCACGCAGCGGCCGTTCTTCGCCGTCAGCTGCAGGGCCTCCTCGACGTATTCGCCGCGCATCTCGCCCACGGTGATGATCGTCTTGTCCGCCATGCGGCCCCAGGTGGTCTCCATGATCGGCATGAGCGCCTCGGCCATCGACGCGTAGGCGTGCGTCGCGCCGAACTTCAGGGCCTGCTCCCGCTTCCACGGCACGGGGTCGATCGCGAAGATCTGCCGCGCCCCGGATGCGACGGCGCCCTGCAGCGCGCTCATCCCCACACCCCCGATGCCGATGACGGCGACAGCCTCACCGGGCTTGACGTCTGCGACGTGGGTGGCCGACCCCCAGCCGGTGGGCACGCCGCAGCCGACGAGGGCGGCCAGCTCGAACGGGATGTCCTTGTCGATCTTGACGACCTGGGTCTGGTTGACCGTCATGTAGGGCGCGAAGGTACCCAGCAGGCACATCGGGATCACGTTCTGGCCGCGTGCCTGGATCCGGTAGGTGCCGTCGGAGATGGCCATGCCGCTGAGCAGGCCGGCGCCGAGGTCGCACAGGTTCGAGTGGCCGGTGGCGCACGACGGGCAGCGGCCACAGGCCGGAATGAAGGACAGGACGACGTGATCGCCCACTTCGAGGCCCACGACTCCCTCGCCGACCTTGGTGATGACACCGGACCCCTCGTGGCCACCCATCGCCGGGAAGGACGGCATGGGCGTCGCTCCCGTGACGATGTGGTGGTCCGAGTGGCACATGCCCGCCGCCTCCATGCGGATCTGCACCTCACCCGCGACCGGGTCGCCGATCTCGATTTCCTCCACCGACCACGGCTCGTTGAGACCCCACAGGATCGCGCCCTTGGTCTTCATCTGCATCGCCCTCCGTCACAGTGCGTGTGTACGCATGTGACCATAGCCACAAGACGGCGAAATTGGAACAGGTTCTATGTGTGGCGCGCTGCCGGGTCCCCGCCCGGTCCCGGGTGGGGACTCCGCATGGACACGGCAGCCGAAAGCCGGACCGCCCCCCAGGGCTCTGCCCACCGTCACCGAACCCTCCCCGCCGGCCGGGGCAAACCGGACCGACCGCGCGAACAGGACTCGGACCAGGGTGAATCGCAGGGTGAAGCTCGGGAACCGCGTAACCCTCGGCCGTCCGGCAGCGGTGTAGACGGCATGAACGTGATCGCGTCGCTGCTCGTCGCGTGGGTGGCCGTTGCTGCGGTGGTTGCCACGATCGTCGGGGCAGCGATCGCCCTCAGAGCCGAGCACCGGTCACCGCGGCCCGCCCCGCGGCGGACGAACGGGCCACGGCGGTCACCGCACCGTGCGGCACGCGGCGAGCGACTCCGCACCGGCGTGTGCGCGAACTCGCGGGACTGACGCGACGAACACCCCCGCCCCGTCTGCTCGAGGCGGGGGCGTCCGGTATGCGGTGACGCCGAGCGTCGGGGTGCCCGGCGCCACCACGATGTCCATCGACCGGCCGCCGGCGGACGTAACGGCCGACGAGGGTGATAGCCGGGGTGATATTCACGGCCCGGGGTGACGCCGTGGGTGAAGACCTCCGGGCCCGACCGGCGCCGCCGAGTCCGCGAGATTTCCAAGCAGGGCTGCCCGACCCGGATGTTCGGATAGCTTGGCTGTCGTACCTGCAATTTCGGCGGGCGATTCCGTAGGAGCTGCGCGTGAGGCAACATCCGACTCTCGTCTTCCACGGTGCCGCGAAGACGGTGACCGGCTCGTGCATGGAGGTCGCCCTCGGCGACACACGGATCCTGGTGGACTGTGGCCTGTTCCAGGGCTCACGCAGCCTCGAGGAGCTGAACCACGGCGACTTCGCGTTCGCGCCGCACGAGATCGACGCCGTGATCCTCACCCATGCCCACATCGATCATTGCGGCCTGTTGCCCAAGCTGGTGGCGCAGGGTTTCGACGGACCGATCTTCTGCACCGGCCAGAGCGCCGACCTGCTGGAATTCATGCTCGCCGATGCCGGGCGCATCCAGGAATTCGAGGCCGAGCGGCGAAACCGGCGGCGCGATCGCACGCGCGAGAAGCGGTTCGTCCCGCTCTACACCGAGGAGGATGCGCTCGCCGCGTGGGGGCAGACCCGTGCGGTCGCACTCGAGGAGTGGTTCGAGCCCGCCGCGGGCTTTCGTGCGCGACTGTGGAACGCGGGGCACATCCTGGGTGCCGCATCGGCGGAGATCGAGGCGGGGGGCGTGCGCCTGCTCTTTTCCGGCGACCTCGGCCCCGCGCAGAAGGCGTTCCACCCCGATCCCGAGGGCCCATCCGGATCGGACCATGTCGTCTGCGAATCCACCTACGGCAATCGGACTCGGGTGCGGATGACGATCGACCAGCGACGCGACCTGCTCGAAGAGGAGATCCACCGGGCCGTCGGGCACGGCGGTAATCTCGTCATCCCCGCCTTTGCGCTGGAACGGACGCAGGAGCTGCTGCTCGACATCGCACACCTCGCCGACGAGAACCGCATCCCCGCGGTGCCGGTGTTCGTCGACTCACCGCTCGCCAACCGCGCCACCTCGGTGTTCGCCGAGCATGCGGGCGAGCTCGAGGACCTCGAGGGGAAGGACATCTTCCGCCATCCCGCGATCCACTACGTCGACGACGCTGCCGTCTCCAAGCGGATCAACGACATGTCGGGCGCGATCATCATCGCCGCCTCGGGCATGTGCGAGGCGGGACGCATCCGTCATCACCTGAAGCACAATCTCCACCGCCGGGATTCGACGATCCTGTTCGTCGGTTTCCAGGCGCAGGGCTCGCTGGGCCGCGTGATCCTCGACGGCGCGAAGCGCGTCCGCATCTCGGGTCAGGACATCGACGTGCGAGCGCAGATCCGCCGGATCGACAGCTACTCCGCCCATGCCGATCAGACCGAACTGCTGGACTGGATCAAGGCGCGCAGCCCCGTGTCGGGCAGCCTGTTCCTCGCGCACGGCGAACCGGAGGCAGTCGCTGCGCTGGCCGAACTGGTGCGGGAGGTCGACCCTTCGCTGTCGATCATCACCCCGGCGATGGGGGAAGGCTACCTGTTGGCGCCCGGCACCCCGGCCACGCGAATACACCCCGCCCGCGCGGATATGCCACGCCTGACCGGCCGCGATTGGCAGAACGACTACGCCGAACTTGCGGTGAGCCTCAAACAGCAGCTCGCGCGCATCGCGGATGCCGGCTCGCGCCGGAAGGCCATCGCCGAGATCCACGAGATCCTGGACAGCTACACGGACGTCCGCGACGCGGGGCGGCGGACGAAACGGGGTTGAACCGAGCCCGAAGCGAGAGCCACATCGCCGACGGTCGCCCGAATTGCACCGATCAGGACCTTATGCCCTACCCGAATGGGCCGTTCTACTTCACATCGCCCCGCAGGCCGAATACGCTCGGATCCGGCCGCTATCCCCCCTGCACAGTGGCCCTGCCCCGCCGGCGACGACGCGCGAAGCCGGCGGGGCTTCGCTTTCTCCCTTCGGCACCCCTGCTGTTTTCTCCTCTTCGGCACCCCTGCTGCTTCTCCCCTTCGGCACTACTGCCGCGGCCGCACGAGGTCGGCGTGGCGCTGCGGTGAACGCCCGCACCGACCGGGCCGGCTACCTCTTGCGGGCGGTGAGCAGCAGGTACTCGGCGTCGTACGCGGTCCGGCCGGGCTGCCCGGCTCGGTTCCAGTCGGTGAGGAACTGCAGGAACTTCCGGTCGAGATCTGCGGTCCGGTCGGGGTCCACGGCGTTGAACCGGTACACCGCGATCGTCGGACCGTAGTTGTGCTTCCAGTACTCGCGAAACTCGGTCGGATCCGCGCTGTGGTCCATCACCACGATTCGGCGATCCATGCTCAGGTCGGTGATCCGATCGCCGAACAACTCCCGGACGTGCTGCTCGTCGCCCCACAGCGGGGGCGGCGAAGCGCCGGGCGGCGGTGGCGGCGCATACGGGGCCATGAGCCGGAACAGCTGACCGATGAAGCCCTCCGGCGTCCAGTTGATCATCGCGATCGTCCCGCCCGGCCGGCACACGCGGAGCAGCTCGTCGGCGACGGCCTGGTGGTGGGGTGCGAACATCGCCCCCACGCTCGAGAGCACGACGTCGAAGCTGCCGTCGGGGAACGGCAGGGCCTCGGCGTCCGCTTCCACCCACTCGAGGTCCACGCCCCGCTCGGCCGCGGCTGTGCGGCCCGCGACGAACAACTCCGGCGTCAGGTCGGCGGCGGTGACGATCGCGCCCCGTTCGGCGGCCGGGATGGCAGCGTTGCCGGATCCGGCGCCCACGTCGAGCACCCGCCGGCCCGCCGCCACCCCGGCCGCGGCGACGAGCGTCGGGCCGAACGTCGGGATCAGGTCGGCCGCGACCGCCGGATAGTTCCCGGCCGCCCACAGCGCCCGGTGCTTGGCCTTCAGCGCCCGGTCGGCGTCACGTTCCACGGTGCCGGTCATGGTTACTCCTTCGTCCGGTGTTGCGGGACCGTGCCCCGCACTGGCATCCACACAGACGTCACCGCCACCGCGGGGACGCACACCCGACCCGGACGGGGCGTGCCGGCACCGGCGACTTCGGCAGGGGACCTGCGTCCTTTCGCCGGTACCGTCGTCTGTGAGGGACACCGCCCGTACAGCGCCCCTTCCCCGGAGGACCAGACCATGACCAGGGCATCGACCAGTTCCGCGGCCGGCGCGGACGCCGTGACCACCGAAGCCATGACCACCGAAGCCATGACCACCGAAGCCGTCTGGCGCGAGTTCGGTGCGCAGCTCCGCGCCTTCGTGCACCGGCGGATCGCGGATCCGGACCGCGCCGACGACGTGCTCGGCGAGATCCTGCTGCGCGTCCACAAGAACCTCGGCCGTGTCGAGGACCGCGAGCACCTGATCCGGTGGGTGTATCGGATCGCCCGCAGCGCGATCATCGACGACTACCGCCGGGCCGCCCGGGATCGGGACCGGCTCGCGCCGCTCACCGGCGATGCACCCGACCAGGCCGGGCAGGAATGGGACGACGACGCGGCGACCACGCTGCGGGAGCTGGCCACCTGCCTGCGCCCGCTGCTCGAGGGGCTCTCCCCCGAGCAGCGCCGAGCCGTCGAGCTGACCGACCTCGAAGGACTGACCCAGGCCGACGCCGCCGCCCTCGAAGGCGTATCCCTGTCCGGAATGAAGTCCCGCGTCCAACGCGGCCGGCGGAAGCTGGCCGAGCTGCTCGGACGGTGCTGCGCGCTGACCCTCGATGCCCACGGGATGCCGATGGACTACACCGCCCCGACCGACTGCCGCTGCGCCGGCAGCCCCCGCTGATCCGGCGCGCCCCGGTGTGCCGTCGCAGGACGGCCCACCGGGGCGACGAGTGCTGTCAGCCGCAGCAGGCACCCGCGACCGGGCTGTCCTCACTCGCGCACGCAACCGCACACGCCGAGCCCGTCAGCCCGTCCGGGTTGGCGGGGTTGTCGTCGGTGACGGCGTAGTACTCCCACCACCCGTTGGGCACGTCCGGCGCGTCGACGAACACCTTGTCCTGCACGGCATGGCAGCACAGATCCTGCTCGGCCACCGTGGCGGTCAGACCGGCGGCGCGGAACCGGGCCAGCGCTCCGGACACCTCCTCGGAGCCGGCCGCCTCGATCCCCAGGTGGTTCAGGCGTTCGCGCGCACCGGGATTCTCGATCAGCACCAGCTTCAGCGGGGGATCCTCGATCGCGAAGTTGGCGTACCCGGGGCGCTGTTTGTGCGGGGACACCCCGAACAGCGCGGTGTAGAACTCGGTCGCCGCGGTGATGTCCTCGACGTTGAGAGCGAGCTGGACTCGGGTAGCAGACATGGTGGTCACTCCTCGAAATCGGGACACCGGCCCGGGAATCCACCGCGGATTCTCGTCACCGTGTGTCCTCCCTACTGACGACTGCCGCCCCCGACGGACGCACCCACCGGCACCCGCGCCCCGAGGATGCGTCCCTCTCGCCGCTGCAACGTCGGAAAGAAGACCCAGCCACTGTCACGAAAGGTGCCGTCATGAACACCACTTTGGCCCCGCTGCCCGAGAACTGGAACCGCGCAATGGCCGTCGTCGCCCATCCCGACGACCTCGAGTACGGCGCCGCCGGCGCCATCGCCCGCTGGACCCGGTCGGGCAAGTCGGTGGCCTACGTCATCGCCACCGACGGCGAGGCCGGCATCGACGGCCGCACTCCCGCCGAGGCGGCACCGCTGCGACGCCGCGAACAACTCGACGCCGCCGCCGTGGTCGGCGTCGAGGACGTGACGTTCCTCGGATACCGCGACGGTGTCGTCGAATACGGACTCGACCTGCGCCGCGCCATAGCCCGCGAGATCCGGCGGTTCCGTCCGGAGGTGTTGATCACCGCCACGTACGAGCCGACCTACGGCCTGAACGGTGGTCGGATCATCAACCAGGCCGACCACCGCGCCGTGGGCGTCGCGGTGCTCGACGCCGCGCGCGACGCCGGCAACCGCTGGATCTTCCCCGAGCTGCTCGACGAGAACCTGCCACCGTGGGACGAGGTCGGCCTCGTGTACCTCATGGGCGCGAACCAGCCTTCGCACGCCGTCGACGTCACCGAGAGCCTCGACGCCGGTATCGAGTCACTGCGCGCCCACCGGTCCTATCTGGACGGACTGGGCCGGGACTTCGATCCCGCGGCATTCCTGCACGAGTTCACCGCGGCGGCCGGAGCGCGCATCGGCGTGCAGCACGCCGTCGCCTTCCAGCAGATCCGGCTCCAGGGAGTGTGACGGTCGAAATCCCGGAGGGTCCGCCGGCACCTGCGCCGCCACCGTCCACGTTTCGTCCGGCCCGAGCGCCCGGTGCCGACTTCCGGGCCGGGAAAACGGCGGGCCGGGCGGGCCCAAATTCGCGACCGAATCGATTATGGGGCAAGCGAATTCAGACTTTTCCCGGCGGACACCGAACCATCCAGCAGGCCGGTAGGACGGGGTGGACGGCAGTGGCGAGAAACGGGCGGCACCGATTCCGATGTCCGGTTTCGATGTGGATGGTGGGAAACCGGTGGGATTTCGAACGCTCTCGCCCATCGCCGCCACGGCGCACTGCTCCGCTGTCACCGACGCTACCGGCACGGTGGTGCGAGGGTGTGCGCACGCGTTCTTCGTCGATGCACCTGGTCCCTGCGGGGTCGGTGGTGCAGTTCTGCTAACGGCACGCGGGCGCACGAAACCGGATATGGGCATCGAGGCCCCCGTTCGGGGTGCGAGGTAGCAGCTCGGCGGTGGCTCCGCTGGCACGGGCAAGTTGCGCGACGATGGCCAGGCCCAGTCCGCTGCCTTCGGTGTCGGTGCGGGCACGCCAGAACCGATCGAAGGCCCGGAGGCAGTCCTGCGGGGACAGGCCGGGGCCCTGGTCCAGGACGTGCAAGTCGACGACATCGGCGGCGGCGACCGGGGCGACGGTGACCTCGATGGTGGATCCGGGGTCGGACACTGCCAGGGCGTTGTCGAGGAGGTTGTCGATGATCTGCTCGGCGGCGCCGGGCACGGCGAACGTGAGCGCGGCCGTGGGTGCTGTCACGGTGAGCCGGACGTCGGATTCGTCGGCGAGCGGTGCCCATTGTTCGACGCGCGTGCGCGCGATCTCGGCCAGGTCGATCTGCTGGGGTGCGGTGCCGGCGTCGTCGGCGCGGCTGAGCACCAGGAGTGCATCGATGATGTGCTGTAGCCGCAGGGCCTCGTCCTGGGCCGAGGCGAGGGTGCTGCGGACAGCATCGGGATCGGACTCGACGAGGTCGGCTGCGCTGTCGAGGCGCAGGCGCAGGGCGGTCAACGGGGTGCGCAACTGGTGGGAGGCATCGCCGGCGAACGCGCGTTGCTGGCGCAGCAGGTACTCGAGCCGGTCGGCCATCCGGTTGAACGAGCGAGCCAGGCTGCGGATCTCCGGCGCCCCGGCGTGCTCGGGGGTGCGTGCCGCCAGGTCGCCTTCGGCGAGTTGTTCGGTGGTGCGGCGCAGCTGCTGCAAACGGCGGGTGACGGGGCCGGCGATGAGGACGGCCACGATTCCGGCCAGGAGCACGGTGATGCCGGCGACGAGCCAGAGCATGCGTAGTTGCCGGTGGACCTGGTCGGTCACCACCTGGGCTGGGTAGGTCAGCCGCACAGCGCCGACGACGCTCTCGCCGCTGAGAACCGGGACCGTCACGTACAGCAGGTCCGTGCCGAGACTGTCCGAACGGCGTTGGCCCGAGGTGATCTGTCCCGACAGTGCCGCACTGATCTCTGGGCGGGACAGATAGGAGGCGCCGGCGCTGGATTGGTCGTCGTCGGAGGTCAGCACGGCGGTGCCGTCGGCGTCGACGATCACCACCCGGGCGCCGCTGGCACGGTGATAGCGCCGGGTGTCGGCGGCCAGTGCCGGATCGATTCCGGTCCTGGCTTCGAGAGTGTCCTCGCTGCGGCCGGCGAGCAAGAACGCGTCCCGCTCGAGGGAGGTGGTGATGCGTTCGCGTTCGACCTGCATCAGGTAGTTGCCGAGCGGGACGTCCTGTACTACCACCACGACGAAGGTGACGGCCATGAACGCGGCCATCAACCGCCATCTCACGGACGATCCCCGAGCCGGAAGCCGACCCCGCGGACTGCTTCGATCCAGCAGGGGTCGCCGAGCTTCTTACGGAGGGCGGCCACATGGGCATCGACGGTCTTGGTGGTGCCGTACCAGTTGGCACCCCACACCTGGTGCAGGATGTCCGAGCGCCGGTACACCGCACCGGGATCCTCGGACAGGTAGCTGAGCAGATCGAATTCCTTCGGCGTCAGGTGGATCTCTCGTTCCTTCAGGTGCACCCGTCGAGTACGGCGGTCGAGGGTCAGGCCCCCGATCGTGCGGATGCCGGTGTGCTCGTGGGCTGTCTCCCCGGGTGCGCCGACCCGCCGTCCGACGGCGCGGATACGGGCGATGAGTTCGCGCATTCCGAACGGTTTGACCACGTAGTCGTCGGCGCCCAATTCCAATGCCAGGACCCGGTCGATTTCCTCCCCGCGGGCGCTGAGCACGATGATCGGAATCGGCGACCGGGCGCGAATGGTGCGACAGACGTCGGTGCCGTCCATGTCCGGTAGCCCCAGATCGAGCAGGACGAACTCCGGGCCCGACTCGGACACCGCCGCGACGGCATCGGCGCCGGTAGCCACCCACCGGGCGTCGAACCCCGCACGGGTCAACCCGTCGCACACCCCGGCGGCGACGGATTCGTCGTCTTCGACCACGAGCACCTGCATGCCCCGAATTATCGGCGCGCACCGAGCCGGGCGTCGATCCGACCACCGCCGGGGGACGAACCCTCGAGTGATCTTGGACGAATCTTGGATCTTTGCGGGACCATCCTTCGCCGATCCGTCCCTACGGTGAAGACATGAGATCGAAAGTGGCGGTGGCTGTTGCCGTGCTATTTGTCCTGGCGATCGGAGCAGCCGCCCTGGCCGTCAACACCCGGATCCTGAGCACCTCCTCGAACAGTGACATCGGACGCGCGAACGAGGTACTCGTCCCCAGCAGTCCCACTTCCGGGGCACCGAGCATCTCCGCCCCGACTCCGGCAACGACCCCCACGTCGACCCGCACGGCGGTACCGACGCGCGAACACGAACCGCCGTCGAGCGAGGATCACGAGGAGCCGGACAGGACCGAGCATGAACCCGACGACTGACCCGCGCCTGTCGGGGCGGTCGCCGGCGCATCGGTCCAAGATCACCGCCTCGATCCTGTCCGGCGGTGCCGTGCTCGCCATCGTGTCCGCCATGGCCGCCAATGCCCCCGATCGCTTCGCCGACTCCGGCGCCGACCCCGGCCAGGTCGGCGGGGCCGCTTCCTCGACCGCTGCTACCGGCGGCGTGTCCGATCGAGCGGACACGGCCGCAGTGCCCGCGCCGGCTCCCGGCCGCAGCGCCGTGACTGCTCCACACGGCGTCTCCCGCGGATCAGGCGGCTGAGATGGCTTCTCCTCCGCATGCCGGCGCGGCCGGCGCCCGAGCCGGCAGCGAGGCGACGACGATGCGGGCCGTCCGGCAGGACCGTCGCCCCGCTATGGGCGGCACCGCGGCGATCACGGTGGTCGGCGGGCCACCGGGTCTCGTCGACGACTGCTTCGCATTGCTGGACGAACTCGAACAGGCGTGGAGCCGGTTCCTCGACACCAGCGACGTCTGGCGGCTGAACTGGGCGCAGGGGCGACCGGTGCAGGTCCGCTCCTGCACCGTCCGCCTGGTGCGCGAACTGATCCGCGCTTGGGCGCTGACCGACGGCGCCTTCGACCCGACCACGCTGCCGCAGCTGGTCGCCGCCGGCTACGCCACCAGCAGCACCGACCCGACCCGGACTACCATGCTGCCCGACACCGCCACCTGGCCGGGATCGATGACCGACATCGACATCGACGGTCCTCTCGTGCGGCTTTCTGTCGGCACCACTCTCGACCCCGGGGGGCTCGGCAAAGGACTGGCCTCCGACATGCTCACCGAGTTCGTCCTCGACCGCGGCGCCGACGGCGTCCTCGTCGAAGTCGGCGGAGACCTCGTCGTCGCCGGAGCCGCGCCCGACGGCGGCGCCTGGACCATCGGCATCGAGGACCCTTTCACCGGTGAGCTGCTGACCGTCGTGCGGTTGACGCGTGGGGCCGTGGCCACCTCGAGCCGCCTGGTGCGCATGTGGACCGGCGCCACCGGTCCTGCCCACCACCTGATCGACCCGGCCACCGGCGTCAGCGCTGTCACCTCGACGGTGACCGCCACCGTCGTCGCCGGCAGCGGCGCACGAGCCGAGGCCTTGACCAAGCTCGCCTTCGTCCGAGAACCCGAGGCCCTGCTGGGGCAGGTCCCGCGTCTCGGCGGTGCCGCCCTGGTGCTGTCCGCCGACCGGCGACAACGGCGTTCCGTGAACTGGAGCGATTTCGAATGAGCGATCTGCACCTGTGGTGGTACGTCACCCGCGCCAGCGCCCTCGTCGCCTGGGTCACCCTGACCGTCGCGGTGCTGTGGGGAGTGCTGCTGTCGACGCGAATCCCGCAGACGGTCGCCAACCCGGCGTGGTTGCAGGATCTGCATCGCTGGCTCGGTGGCACCGCCCTGATCATGACCGGCCTGCACATGTTCTCACTCGTGCTCGACTCGTGGTCCCGGTTCTCCCTCACCGACGTGCTCGTCCCGCTCTCCGCCGGCTACCGGCCCTGGCCGGTAGCCCTGGGCGTCGTGGCGTTCTATCTCCTGCTCGCCGTCTACGGGTCCTCGCTGCTCCGGGCACGCATGTCGCCGCGGTGGTGGAAGCGCCTGCACTACGGCAGCTATGCCGCAGTGGTGCTCGTGTCTTTCCACGCCGGATGGTCCGGCACCGACGTCGGCGCCTGGGGATATCGACTTGTCGCCTTGATCCTGGTGGTCTCGACGATGGTGGCCGTGCTGACGCGTGTTTTGACCGGTGGCGGTCGGCCCCCCGCGTCCCGTCGGACACCGCGGCGGCCGCGGTCGGCACCACAGCCGATGACCGTAGGCGCTACGCATCTGCTGGCCTCCGGCATCGTCGGCATCGACCTGACCGCCCGCGACGGGGGCGAGCTGCCCGTGTGGACACCCGGATCGCATGTGACCGTGCACCTGCCCCACGGCCTCCAGCGCCGTTACTCGCTGTGCGGCGACCCCGCCGACCGCACCCGATACCGGATCGCGGTGCACCGGGCGCCGCACTCCCGGGGTGGCAGTTCCTGGTTGCACGCCAGCGCCCGCCCCGGCACGGTCCTGTACGTCGGCCCGCCGGAGAACCACTTTCCGCTCGAACCCGCACACGACTATCTCTTCCTGGCCGGGGGCATCGGGATCACCCCGATCAAGGCAATGATCGAATCGCTGCCGGCGCACCGCCGATGGCGGCTGATCTACCTCGGTCGCAGCCGAGCCACCATGGCGTTCTGCGAGGAACTCGAGCAGCGATGGCCGCAGAACGTGAGTATCCATGCCCACGACGAAACCGGCAGCCGCCTCGACCTTGCCCCCATCCTCGCCGCTGCCACCGCCGGCGCGGTGTACTGCTGCGGCCCCGCGGCGATGACCGACGAGGTCGTCGCCCGGGTATCGCCCGCACGCCTGCACATCGAACGGTTCACCGCGACACCGGGACAGTCCCCTGGTCCGCGTCGGCCGATCGATGTCACCTGCAGCCGCAGCAATCGTCACGTGCACGTGTCGGAGAGCCAGTCCGTGCTCGAAGCGCTCGAGCACGCTCGTGTACCGGTAATGGCCTCGTGCCGGGAGGGCGTGTGCGGGGCGTGCGAGACTCGGGTATTGGCCGGCGAGGTCGAGCATCTCGACGCGGTGCCGCACACCCCGGGCAAGGATCGGCTCGGGGTCATGTATCCGTGCATCTCCCGCGCCCACAGCCCCACTCTGGTCCTGGATTTGTGACGCGCCCGGCCGGGCGTCACGGTTGCCAAGGTCAGCCGTCGCCATTCCATCCCGGATCCGGTGGCAACGATCGGCCTCACCGGCGCGGGGGGTTGCACGGAGAGTACCGAGCGCCACCCACCCCGGCGATCATCGCAGGCAGCATCTTTCGATGATCGGCTCGCCGGCGTGTACCGCCCCCAGGTCGACCGATCCCGCCCGCCGGTTCTGTCGGGCTCGGCATACTGGACGGGCACAGCGCGCCCCGGTCGGCGGCGCCGCGGCCACGGTCGGGCATCGTGCGCACCGGCAGGGGCCGTGGGCCGGAACATCGGGAAGGTCGACGGGTGATGCAGCAGCGCATCGAGGACTACGCGTTGATCGGTGATCTGCACACCGCCGCGCTGGTGGGCCGGGACGGCTCGATCGACTGGTTGTGCCTGCCCCGGTTCGATTCCCCGGCGTGTTTCGCGGCGCTGCTCGGTGACGACGAGGCCGGACGATGGCTGCTCGCCCCCACCGACGGCGGTCTGTGCACCCGGCGGGCGTACCGCCGCGACACTCTCGTCCTGGACACCGAGTGGGTCACCGCCACCGGGACGGTGCGGGTCACCGACTGCATGCCGGTGCGGGCCGAGGCCGCCGACGTCGTCCGAGTCGTCGAAGGCCTGGCCGGGTCGGTGCGGATGAACACCGAGCTGCGGCTGCGGTTCGACTACGGTCACGTCGTCCCGTGGGTGCGCCGCGTGCCCGGATCCCTGACCGCGGTCGCCGGGCCGGATGCGGCCTGGCTGCGCACCCCGGTGCCGTTGCACGGCCACGACATGAGAACCACCGCGCAGTTCGAGGTCCGCGCCGGCGAGAGCGTCCCGTTCGTGCTGACCTATGCCTTGTCCTACGGGCACACCCCCCGCCCGCTCGACGCCCTGCAGGCGATCGCCGACACCCAGGCGTACTGGACGGAGTGGATCGAGCGGTGCGACTACACCGGTGAGTACCCCGAGGCCGTGCACCGTTCCCTGATCACGCTCGAGGCCTTGACCTACCGGCCGACCGGGGGGATTCTGGCCGCGGCCACCACCTCGCTGCCCGAGCAGATCGGCGGCAGCCGCAACTGGGACTACCGGTACTGCTGGCTGCGGGACGCCACCTTCACCCTGCAGGCCCTTCTCGGCTGCGGATTCGTCGCCGAAGCCCGGGCCTGGCGGAACTGGCTGGTGCGGGCGGTGGCCGGGAATCCGGCGGACCTGCAGATGATGTACCAGCTCGACGGGGCCCGGCGGGTGCCGGAATACGAGGTGCCGTGGCTGTCCGGCTACGAGGCCTCCGTGCCCGTGCGCATCGGCAACGCCGCCGCCGGGCAGTTCCAGCTCGACGTGTGGGGTGAGGTGCTCGACGGTCTGCACCTGGCCCGGCAGAGCGGCCTTCGCGGTGACCCGGCCTGGGACATCGAGGTGGCATTGCTGGACTTTCTCGAAGGGCACTGGCAGGAACCCGACAACGGGCTGTGGGAGGTACGCGGGCCGGCTCGCCCGTTCGTCCATTCCAAGGTGATGGCGTGGGCCGGGGTCGACCGCGGTATCCGGGCGGTCGAACGGTTCGGTCTGCCCGGCCCGGTCGACCGTTGGCGCGTTCTGCGCGAACAGATCCGAACCGAGATCCTGACGAAGGGATTCGATCCCCACCGCGGCACCTTCACCCAGTTCTACGGCAGCCGCGGCGTGGATGCGGCGTCGCTGCTCATTCCCCGCACCGGGTTCCTGCCGTGGGATGATCCCCGCGTGCTGGGCACCGTGGCCACTGTCGAACGTGAGCTCAGCCGGGACGGCTTCCTGCTGCGTTACCGGCCGGAGCTCGAACACGTCGACGGCATCGCCGAGCCGGAAGGAGCGTTCCTGGCCTGCAGCTTCTGGCTCGCGGACGCCCTGCACGGCGCCGGCCGCACTCGCGACGCCCACGCCCTGTTCGAGCGGTTGCTGTCGGTGCGCAACGACGTCGGGCTGCTCGCCGAGGAGTACGACCCCCACGCCCGTCGGCAGCTCGGCAACGTGCCCCAGGCCTTCAGCCACGTGGCGTTGGTCAACACCGCACGCCACCTCGCCGGCCATGCCGTCCATACCCACCGCCCCACCTCGCGGTGACCACCCGAGCAGCCGTCCGGTCCGGGTCGACCACCTGCTGCCCTCGACGCTCTGCGCGAGCGCCGTGTGTCCCCGATCGCCGAGCGGTCGCCGATCTGGGCCTTTCCCTCGTCGACCGGGATGCTGAGCGACTCCAACAGCTTCCGCAAGTCCGGGCGCCGTCTTTACAGCTGCCGTCGGCGACGAAGGCGTCCACACCCATAGGTTTCGGCTATCGAGGCCGGACGTAAACCCTCCTGAACAGGGACGATTGTGGGGCGGGCGGGGCTCGAACCCGCGACCAATGGATTATGAGTCCACGGCTCTAACCGACTGAGCTACCGCCCCGTCCGCGCGCATCCGGAGGTACGCGACGTGTGGCGAATGCTACCGGCTGCGGCGGCCGGCCCGCGTCGCGGGTCACCCCCGTGTCGCCCGGCGCGGGCTGTCGCCGACCCGTCGCGGCGGCACCACACGGCTCCTGTAATTTCCGTCACACTCAGCGTCTTTCGTGGCGGCGCAGACGAGAAAACCCCTCCCACCCGAGATCGGGTGGGAGGGGTTTTCTTGGAGCTCCCCCGGCTGGACTCGAACCAGCAACCGTTCGATTAACAGTCGAATGCTCTGCCAATTGAGCTACAGGGGATTGTCCTGCGGTGCTCCGCCGTTTCCCGCGGTGCGTGAAGAACTGTAGCGCCCCACCCGACGCGGCACCAAATCGCCTGCCTGTGAGCCCGAGGGCGAGGATCGGGCAGGATGGGTGGGACGTTGACACGGCTGAATGGAGACGACGTTGATCGGACTGTTGGTGGGGGTTGCCGCGGGCTACGTCCTGGGGACACGGGCGGGCCGCGCCCGGTACGAACAGCTCAGCAGGACGGCGAAGGCGGTCGCGGGTAGTCCGGTGACGAAGAAGGCGATCGAGGTGAGCCGGCAGAAGCTGGCCGACTCGCTCAGCCCGGAGCCGAAGCTCGAGCCGATGAAGCCGCTCGACGAGCAGACCACGATCCTCGTCCCCCGCGACCAGTTGCGGCGGTGACGCGGGTGGCGTGAGTTCAGCCGGCCAGGCCGTCGCCGCTGGTGTCGCCGATGGCCTGGTCGAGCAGGCTGCGCCGGTACTGCTCGAGCGCGACGAGGTCCCCGAGCAACGAGTGGAACTCGTCGGATTCGGTGGCCGGGGAGATGCGCTGCAGTTTGGACTTGAGTTCGGCGACCTGCTCCCCCACCCAGACCTCCTGCAGCCGGGCGAGGACCCCGCCGATGTAGCGGGGCATCCGGTCCTCCTCCGCGGGCAGCGGGTCCACCGCGAGTTCCATGACCAGCGAGTGCACCATCGGGTCGGTGGCGGCGCGTCCGACGGCGTCCACCCATTCCGCGCCGCCGAGTCCCGCGCTCGTCCCACCGACCGCGGCCACAGCCTCGCGCACCGCCGCGTAGGCCGGGTCGGTGAACGTCTCGGCGGGCAGCGAATCGAACACGGTGCCGGCGATGCCGGGGTACTGCAGCGCCGCCTTGAGGGCGTCGCGCTGCGGCCACAGCGCCGGATCGTTGGGGCGGGGCCGGCGCAGGACCGTGCCCGCCGCGGCCGTCTCCGCCCGCTGTTGCGGCGCGGCGGTGCGCGGCTTCTCGTCGCCGCCGCGGGCGACGCGCCGGGACTCGTCCTGCACGCGCCGGCGCACGGCCGGAATGTCGTCCCAGCCCACCCAGTGCGACAGCTGCACCGCGTAGCTGTCGCGCAGCGTGCGTTCCTTGATCCGGGCCACCACGGGAACCGTGCGGCGCAGCGCCTCCACCCGCCCCTCGGCGGTGTCGAGGTTGTGTTCGGTGAGGATCGACTTGACGACGAACTCGAACATCGGGGTGCGCCGGGCGACGAGGTCGCGCACCGCCCCGTCGCCGGACTTCTGCCGCAGCTCGCACGGATCCATGCCCTGGGGCGCGATCGCGACGAACGTCTTGGCCGTGGTCTTCTGGTCGCCCTCGAACGCCTTCATCGCCGCGGCCCGGCCCGCTGCGTCGCCGTCGAAGGTGTAGATGATCTCACCGCGGAAGTAGCTGTCGTCCATGAGCAGGCGCCGCAGCATCGCCAGGTGCTCGTCGCCGAATGCGGTACCGCACGCGGCCACAGCGGTTTTCACGCCCGACAGGTGCATCGCCATGACGTCGGTGTAGCCCTCGACGATCACGGCCTGGTGCGCCTTGGCGATCTCCCGCTTGGCCAGGTCCAGGCCGAACAGCACCTGAGACTTCTTGTAGAGCAACGTTTCCGGGGTGTTGACGTACTTCGCCGTGAGCGTGTCGTCGTCGAACAGCCGACGGGCACCGAAACCGATGACGTCGCCGGCGAGATTGCGGATCGGCCACAGCAGCCGCCGGTGGAACCGGTCGATGGGTCCGCGGCGCCCCTGTTTGGACAGCCCGGCGGCCTCGAGCTCGGCGAACTCGAAGCCACGGGTGAGCAGGTGTTTGGTGAGGGCATCCCAGCCGTCGGGGGCGTAACCGCACCCGAACACCTCGGCCGCGGACTCGTCGAAGCTGCGCTCGGTCAGGTAGTCCCGCGCCGCCTGCGCGCCGGGCGTACGCAGCTGCTCGGCGTAGAACTCCTGCGCGGCCGCGTTGGCGGCGACGAGCCGGGCGCGGGTGCCCCGGTCGCGCTGCACCGACGGACCGCCGCCCTCGTAGTTGAGGGTGTAGCCGACCCGGTCGGCGAGCTGCTCGACGGCCTCGACGAAGCTGATGTGCTCGATCTTCTGCAGGAACGAGTACACGTCGCCGCCCTCGCCGCAGCCGAAGCAGTGGAAGTGACCGTGGTTGGGGCGGACGTGGAAGGACGGGGACTTCTCGTCGTGGAAGGGACACAGCCCCTTCATCGAGTCGGCGCCGCCGCGCCTGAGGGCGACGTACTCGCCGACGATGTCCTCGATCCGGACGCGGTCGCGGACGGCCGCGATGTCTCTGTCTGAAATACGCCCGGCCACGACGACGAGTCTAGGCGCTACCCCCAACTCGCCTGAGCGGCGAGGCTGTCGCGGTCGATCCGTTCGAGCCGGGCCTCGGTGCACGAGGCGATCTGGTCGACGATCACCCGCATGCGGGCGGCGTCGTCGACGGCGGCGTCCCACAGCGGCACGAAGAACGGGTCGAGGCCGACCGGCGCCGTGCGCATCAGCCATTCGGCGACGCGGTGGATCCGCTCACGTTGCCGTTCCTGACGCTGTCGGTGAGCAGCGTCGGACATCACGAACTGCAGGGCCATGGTCTTGAGCAGCGCCACCTCGGACGCGACGACGGGCGGAACGACGAGGTCGGCGTCGTAGCGGGTGACGGGCCGGTCGCCGGTGACGGCACGGGTGCCGATGATCGCTGCCGTCGCGAATCGGCCGACGAGCTCGCTCGTGAGGCGCTTGAGTGCCACCGAGCACGCGAGGCTGCCGTCGTAGGTGTCCACGGCCTGGACCACCGGCATCTGCGACAGTCGCTTCGCCGCCTCCACCAGCTCGTTCGGGTCCAGGCCGGAGAACTCGCGCATGCCGAGATCGACGAGCGTGTTCACCGACGCCGGGTCGGTGAGCACACGCAGGTCGATCCGTCCGTCGATGACGCCGTCCTCGACGTCGTGGACGGAGTAGGCGACGTCGTCGGACCAGTCCATGATCTGGGCCTCGAGGCACTTGCGCCGGTCGGGCGCGCCGTCGCGCACCCAGGCGAGGACCTCGGCGTCGTCGTCGTAGGCACCGAACTTCGCGCCGGGCGCCGGGCGGGTCCACGGGTACTTCAGCGTCGCGTCGAGTGTCGCGCGCGTGAGGTTCAGACCGGCGCTCGTGCCGTCGGGGTGGAGGATCTTCGGCTCGAGGCACGTGAGGATCCGCAGATTCTGCGCGTTGCCCTCGAACCCGCCGCAGCTCGCGGCCACCTCGTCGAGGGCGCGTTCCCCGTTGTGGCCGTACGGCGGGTGTCCGATGTCGTGCGCGAGGCCGGCGAGGTCCACCAGGTCGGGGTCGCAGCCGAGGCCCTCGGCGATGCTGCGGCCGATCTGGGCGACCTCGATCGAGTGGGTGAGCCGGGTGCGCGGAGTGTCACCGTCGCGGGGGCCGACCACCTGGGTCTTGTCGGCGAGCCGTCGCAGCGCAGCGCTGTGCTGGACGCGGGCACGGTCCCGCGCGAACGGCGTACGGCTCGCGGTCGCCGGCTCGGCACCGGCGAGCGCCGACACCTTCGGGACCTCGGCGACGCGCCGCTCGAGTTCGTGTTCGCTGTAGCCCGGCATCACGTCCTCCTTCACTGCGCGGCCGTGTAGGGGAAGTCCGCCGAGTCGTGGGTGAGCTGGTACCAGATCAGCGCGCCCGTCTCGCGGGCGATCCCGTGC
>NZ_PCZU01000144.1:0-2619 GCF_002887785.1 Rhodococcus sp. ENV425 | reverse complement strand
CGGTGCGGGTCGGCGCGGTCCACGCGTCGAGACCGGCGTCGCGGGCCATGGTGCGAGTGCGCAGCGAATGCCACGGATCGCTCACCAGCACCGCGGAGTGCAGTCCCTGCCCGGCCATCTCCCGGCTGACCGCCTCGACGCTGAGCAACGTGTCCGACCCCTCTTCGACGGCGGTGATCGCCGACTCCGGCACTCCCTGCGCGATCAGGTAGTTCTTGCCGGACGCCGCCTCGGTGAACAGGTCGCCCTCCTGCTTGCCGCCGACGGTGACGATCCGCTCGGCCACCCCGTTCTCGTACAGGGTGAGGGCCTGGTCGAGCCGGGCCTGGAACACCGACGACGGGGTGCCGGAGTACTGGGCGGCACCGAGGACCACGATGGCGTCGGCCCGGCTCCAGTCGTCGATGCGCGCCACCTGCCACACGCGGACCGCGGTTCCGGCGAGGACGGCGATCGCCGCGAGCAGCACCCCGAGCACCAGCCGGCGCGTCCAGCGCGCGACGCCCGCACCGAACCCGCGCGGGGGTTCGGGCAGGGACGGGGCCGGGCGTGGGCGGGCTGCGGTACTCACTCCCCGATTCTGCCAGTGTTCCGAGCGCGCCCACCCGGCGACGCGCCACGGGCGACAGCGCATGCGAGCCGATAGATTCGACGCATGTCACCGTATTCGGTCGCCGTCCGGCCGCTTCCGGCCCGCCCGCTCCGCCGCTCGCTGTCGATGTCGGTGCCGATCCTGCTCGCGGCCCTGGCCTGGCTGGTGCTGCCCGGTTCGGCGACGGCCGAGCCGCCCTTCCGGCTTCCCCAGCCGATCACCGACACCGCCGGAGTACTGGATCCGGCGGCGACGGCGCAGATCCAGCAAGCAGCAGACGCGCTCTACGCCGAGCACGGGGTGCAGTTGTGGGTGGCGTACGTGCCGACGTTCTCCGGACTGTCGTCCGACGACTGGACCGAGCGGACTGCGCAGGCCAGCAACTTCGGGACGGACACGGCCCTGCTCGCCGTGGCCACGCAGGACCGCGAGTACGCGCTGTGGACGCCGAACGCCCTGTCCGGGGTCACCGCGTCCGAACGGGACGCCATCAGCGCGGACCGGATCGTGCCGCAGTTGCGCAGCCAGGACTGGGCCGGGGCCGCGGTGGCGGCGGCCGAGGGTCTCGAGGCGGCGTTGTCGGCGTCGGGTTCCGGCTCCGGCACCACGCTGCTCGTCGGCGGCGGAGTGATCGCGGCCGGGGCCGGGGGGGTGTACCTGTACTCCCGGCGCGCGAAGCGCAAGCGGGCCGAGGCGGGCGCCCAGGCGGCGGCGGCCACCGACCCGACCGACACCGACGCGCTGCGCGAGCTGCCGCTCGAGGGCCTCGAGCTGTACGCCCAGAAGATCCTGGTCGAGACGGACAACGCCGTTCGCTCGAGCGCCGAGGCACTCGAGCTGGCGCGCGGAGAGTTCGGCGATGCCGCGGTCCAGCCGTTCGACCGCGCCTATCGACAGGCGCAGTCGGCTCTGGCGTCCGCGTTCGAGATCCGGCAGCGGCTCGACGACGCCATCCCCGAGACGCCCCAGCAGCAGCGCGACATGCTCGTGCAGTTGATCTCGTCGTGCGGCCAGGCCGACCGGGAACTCGACGCGCAGGTCGAGGCGTTCGACCGGATGCGCGACCTCCTGCTCGACGCACCCGCCCGCCTCGACGCGCTCACACAGCGCGCGATCGCGTTGCGCGCGCGGTTGCCCCAGGCCGAGGCGACGCTGACCGAACTGCGAACGGAGTTCCCGGCCGGCGCGCTCGCCCCGATCACGGACAACGTGACGCTGGCGCAGGACGAGATCGAGTTCGCCGAGAAGTCCGTCGATCAGGGCCGCACCGCGGTGGCACGTCCCGTCGGCGAGCAGGGCGACGCCGTGCGAGCCATCCGCGAAGCGGAGGGTGCTCTCGGGCACGCTGCCACGATGCTCGACGCAGTCGACCACGCCGCCGACGACATCCGGCGGGCGATCGCGACGTTGCCGGCCGCGATGGCCGACGCCGCACAGGGCATCGCCGACGCCGAACAGCTCGCCGCCGCGGGTGGTGCGGAACTCGCCGAGGCCCGCAAGGCCGCGCAGGCGGCCCTCGACCACGCCCGGGCGGACATGAACACCGACCCGCTGGGCAGTTTCACCCGGGTCGTGGAAGCGGACGCACGACTCGACGCGCTGCGCGATCGGACCCGTCAGGCGCAGGAGGAGGCGCAGCGCACCCGCCGGCGCCTCGAACAGGATCTGGGGGCGGCTCGATCGCAGGTCACCGCCGCGGCGGACTTCATCGGGACGCGGCGCGGTGTGATCGGCGCCGAGGCCCGCACCCGGCTGTCCGAGGCGCAGCGCCACCTGGACGCCGCGCAGCGGCTCGCCGCGCAGGAACCGGGGCAGGCGCTGCAGCACGCTCAGGCGGCCGCGACCCTCGCGGCGAACGCGCTGCGCGCAGCGCAGAACGACGTGCAGCGCTGGGAGCGTCAGCAGCGTCCGCCCCGCGGCGGCGCCTCCGGCGGCAATATCGCGGGTGCGGTGCTCGGCGGAATCCTCATCAACAGCATCCTGACCGGTGGCCGCGGGGGCGGCTTCGGGGGCGGGGGCTTCGGCGG
>NZ_PCZU01000019.1:0-23069 GCF_002887785.1 Rhodococcus sp. ENV425 | reverse complement strand
GGCGGCGTTGTGGTCCCCGTCCGCGCGTGCGGTCGCGCAGCTGCGCGCCTCGGGGCTGCGGGTGCTGCTGGGACTACGCCCGGAACAGACCCCGGCGTTCTTCGCGGGGTTCTTCACGCTGCCACCGGAACGCCAGCGCTCCTACCTGTCGGGCCGCACCGACCTCGGCGGGACGGTGGCGGCGATGACCCGGATGTTCGCGACGGGTTCGCCGGCGTTGCGCGGGGCGATGCTGCGCGCCCTGTGGTGAGGAGTTCGCCCGGTTCCGCGCGGCGGGCGCCGATCTCGACCATGATGGAACCATGCGTTCGATCTGGAAGGGTTCCATCGCGTTCGGGCTGGTGAACGTGCCGGTGAAGGTGTATTCGGCCACGGAGAGCCACGACATCCGGTTCCACCAGGTGCATGCGAAGGACGGCGGGCGGATCAAGTACGACCGGATCTGCACCGAGTGCGGCGAGTCGGTGCCCTACGCCGAGATCGACAAGGCCTACGACTCCGACGAGGGCGTGCGGGTCGTGCTCGCCGACGAGGACTTCGACAAGCTGCCCGTCGCGGAGAAACACGAGATCCCGGTGCTGCAGTTCGTCCCGACCGAGCAGATCGACCCGATCCTGTTCGAGAAGTCGTACTACCTCGAGCCGGACTCGTCGTCGCCGAAGGCGTACACGCTGCTGGCCGAGACGCTCACGCAGACCGATCGCACCGCACTGGTGCACTTCACGCTGCGGCAGCGCACCCGGCTGGCGGCGCTGCGCAACCGCGACGGCGTGCTCGTGCTGCAGACCCTGCTGTGGCCGGACGAGGTGCGGTCGGTGGCGTTCCCGGTGCTCGACGACGCGGAGCCGCCGAAGCAGAAGGAACTGGCGATGGCGGAGATGCTCGTCGAGTCGATGGCCGACGACTTCCGTCCGGACGAGTTCACCGACGAGTACCAGGTCGAGCTGCGGTCGCTGATCGACGACATCATCGCCCGGGGCGGCGAGAAGGTGCTGCCGGTGACCCCGGCGGGGGAACCCGCCGCCGAGGACGCCGAGGTGCTGGACCTGGTGGCTGCGCTGCAGCGCAGCGTGGACGCCGCCGCGGCCGGCGACGAGTCGGGCGCGGCCGCGCCCGCCCGGGGCGCGGCGGCGAAGAAGACACCCGCCAGGAAGAGCGCCGCGAAGAAGACGCCGGCGAAGAAGACCACGGCCGAGAAGCCCACCGCGAAGAAGACGGCGGCGAAGAAGACCATCGAGAAGGCCCCCGCGAAGAAGTCCACCGCGCGCAAGCGGGCCTGAGGCCCCGGCACCGGCCGGGGCCTCAGGTGTCGGATGGGTGCCGGCCGCGGCCGGCACCACATCTCAGTCCAGTCCGTCGCCGAGGCGGCGCAGGAGCGCCGTGAGCTGCTCCACGTCGGCCGTGTCCCATGCGGACAGCCGGCGACGCCACCGCGCCGTCTGCTCGCGCTGCAACGCGGTCAGCCGCTCCCGGCCTTCCGGGGTGAGCGCCACGAGCCGCGCCCGCGCGTCCTGCGGGTCCGTCGTCCGCTCGACCAGGCCGAGCCGGGCGGCGGCGTCGATGCGCCGCGTCAACGTCGACTTCTCGATGGCGAGATCCGCGAGCAGCTCCGACATCGCCACCGCGTCGGCGCGGCCGAGCAGCACCAGCAGCGGGTAGCACGCCGGATCCAGCCGGGGGTGGACGGCGCGGGCCCGCTCCCCCATCTGTGCCCGGCCGCGGCGCATCAGCGCCATGAACTCGTGTTCGAGGGCGGTGATCGGATCCGGGGAGCTGCCGGCCCCCGGATCCGGGGGCGCCTGGGAGCTGGGCCGGGTCACCGGCCGCGTCAGACGGTGAAGCCGAGCGCGCGCAGCTGCTCGCGACCGTCCTCGGTGATCTTGTCCGGCCCCCACGGCGGCATCCACACCCAGTTGATGCGCAGCTCGTCGCACAGGCCGCTGCGGACGAGAGCGTTGCGGGACTGGTCCTCGATCACATCGGTGAGCGGGCAGGCCGCCGACGTGAGCGTCATGTCGATGGTGACGGCCTCGTCGTCCTCGGTGATGCCGTAGACCAGGCCCAGGTCGACGACGTTGATTCCGAGCTCGGGATCGACGACGTCGCGCATCGCCTCCTCGAGCTCCTCGAACCGCTCGGGGTCGAGGGTGGGAGCCGCGTCCGGGGCTGCGGCGGTGGTCTCGTCCGCCGGGGTCACGGGTTCGGTCATCAGTTCTGTCCTCCGCTGGCTACGGGTGCGGTGCTGTGAGTGCTGTGGGTGCTGTGGATGCTGTCGGCGATCTGCACGACGGCGTCCTTGAAGGCCATCCAGCCCAGCAGCGCACACTTCACGCGCGCCGGGTATTTCGAGACGCCGGCGAAGGCGATGCCGTCGCCGAGTACGTCCTCGTCGCCCTCGACGGTCCCGCGGCTGCCGACCATCTCCGCGAACGCGTCGACGGTGGCCAGGGCCCGGTCCAGCGGCTCCCCGATCACCTGGTCGGTGAGCACCGAGGTGGACGCCTGGCTGATCGAGCAGCCCTGCCCGTCGTAGGAGACGTCCGCGACGGTGCCGTCGTCGGCGAGATGCACCCGCAGCGTCACCTCGTCGCCGCAGGTGGGGTTCACGTGGTGCACCTCCGCGCCGTAGGGCTCGCGCAGACCCCGGTGGTGCGGGTGCTTGTAGTGGTCCAGGATGACCTCCTGGTACATCTGCTCCATCCGCATCAGCGCGCTCCGAAGAAGGCCTGGGCCCGGCGGATCGCCGCGCCGAGCGCGGCCACCTCGTCGAGCGTGTTGTACACGGCGAAGGAGGCGCGGGCGGTCGCCGCGACCCCGAATCGACGGTGCAGCGGCCACGCGCAGTGGTGCCCGACGCGGATCTCGACGCCCTCGTCGTCGAGGATCTGCCCGAGATCGTGGGCGTGGATGCCGTCGACGACGAACGACACCGCCCCGCCGCGCTGCTCGGCCGTGGTGGGGCCGACGATCCGCACGCCGTCGATGCCGGCGAGTTCGGCGAGGGCCGCCGCGGTGAGCTCGTGCTCGTGCGCGGCGACGGCGTCCATGCCGATCTGCTGCAGGTACCGCACCGCGGCGCCGAGACCGACGGCCTGCGACGACATCGGTGAGCCGGCCTCGAAGCGCTGCGGCGGCGGCGCGAACGTCGACGCCTCCATGGTGACGGTTTCGATCATCGAGCCGCCGGTGATGAACGGCGGCACGTCGGCGAGCAGCTCACGGCGGCCGTAGAGGACGCCGACGCCGGAGGGGCCGAACATCTTGTGGCCGGAGAACGCGGCGAAGTCGACGCCGAGCGCGTGGAAGTCCACGCTCATGTGCGGCACGGACTGGCAGGCGTCGAGGACGACGATCGCGTCGACGGCCTTCGCGCGCCGTACCAGCTCCTCGACCGGCGCCACGGCCCCGGTGACGTTGGACTGGTGGGTGAAGGCGACGACCTTGACCCGGTCGGTGAGTTCGAGGGAGTCGACGTCGATGCGGCCGTCGTCGGTCACGCCGAACCAGCGCAGCGTCGCGCCGGTGCGCCGGGCGAGTTCCTGCCAGGGCACCAGGTTGGCGTGGTGTTCGAGTTCGGTGACGACGATCTCGTCGCCGGGCCCGAGGCGCCGCGGGAACCGGGCGTCGGCGAAGGCGTAGGCGACGAGGTTGAGCGATTCGGTGGCGTTCTTGGTGAACACCACCTCGTCGGGATCCGCGCCGACGAAGTCGGCGATCACGGCGCGGGCGCCCTCGTAGGCGTCGGTGGCCTCCTCGGAGAGCTCGTGCGCTCCCCGGTGCACGGCCGCGTTGCAGGTGGTCAGGAACGCGCGTTCGGCGTCGAGGACCTGCGTCGGGCGCTGCGAGGTGGCCCCGGAGTCGAGGTAGACCAGGGGCTTTCCGTCGCGCACCGTGCGCCCGAGGATCGGGAAGTCGGCCCGGATCCGGGCGACGTCCACCGTGGGCACCTGCACCGTCATCGGCTCACTGCTCCTTACTTGTCGGCACCCGCGGCCGCGGCGGCGGCCTGGGTGAAGCGCACGTAACCGTTGGTCTCGAGTTCCTCGGCCAGCTCCGCGCCACCGGACTCGACGACGCGGCCGCCGACGAACACGTGCACGAACTGCGGCTTGATGTAGCGCAGGATGCGGGTGTAGTGGGTGATCAGCAGCACGCCGCCGTGCTCGCGTTCCTGGTAGCGGTTGACGCCCTCGGACACCACGCGCAGCGCGTCGACGTCGAGGCCGGAGTCGGTCTCGTCGAGGATGGCGATCTTCGGCGCGAGCAGGCCCAGCTGCAGGATCTCGTGGCGCTTCTTCTCGCCACCGGAGAAGCCCTCGTTGACGGAGCGGTCACCGAACGCCGGGTCGATGTCGAGTTCGGTCATCGCCGACTTGACCTCCTTGACCCAGTGCCGCAGCTTCGGCGCCTCGCCGCGGACCGCGGTCGCGGCGGTGCGCAGGAAGTTCGACATGGACACGCCCGGAACCTCGACGGGGTACTGCATGGCCAGGAACAGGCCGGCGCGGGCCCGCTCGTCCACGCTCATCGCGAGCACGTCCTCGCCGTTGAGGGTGATCGACCCGGAGGTCACCTCGTACTTGGGGTGGCCGGCGATGGCGTACGACAGGGTGGACTTGCCCGACCCGTTGGGGCCCATGATGGCGTGCGTCTCCCCGGACCGGACGGTGAGGTTCACGCCCTTGAGGATGTTGATCGGCTCGGCGTTGTCGTCGGTCTGGGCGACGCGGACGTGCAGGTCCTTGATCTCGAGGACGTTCTGCTCGGGGGACATGTCGGTAACGGTTCCTTCGCGAAGATGGGGAGAACGGGTGGGGGTCAGGCGCCGACGGCGGCGAGCTCGGCCTCGATGGCGGCCTCGAGCCGCTCCCGGACGGCGGGCACGGTGATCTTCTCGACGAGTTCGTGGAAGAATCCGCGGACCACCAGGCGGCGCGCCTGCTCCTCGGAGATGCCGCGGGCACGCAGGTAGAACAGCTGCTCGTCGTCGAACCGGCCGGTGGCGCTGGCGTGACCGGCGCCGACGATCTCGCCGGTCTCGATCTCGAGGTTGGGCACCGAGTCGGCGCGGGCACCGTCGGTGAGCACCAGGTTGCGGTTCAGCTCGAAGGTGTCGGTGCCCTCGGCCTCGGCGCGGATGAGCACGTCCCCGATCCACACGGTGTGCGCGTCCGGCTTGCCGGAGCCCGGATCGCCCTGCAGGGCACCCTTGTACACCACGTTGGACTTGCAGTGCGGCTGCGCGTGGTCCACGAGCAGGCGCTGCTCGAGGTGCTGGCCGGCGTCGGCGAAGTACAGACCGAGCATTTCGGCGTCGCCACCGGGCGCGTCGTACCTGACGGTCGGCGACACGCGCACGAGGTCACCGCCGAGGCCGACGGTGAAGTGCCGCAGCACGGCGTCGCGGCCGAGGCGGGCGTGGTGGGCCGTCACGTGTACCGCATCGTCGGCCCAGTCCTGGATGGCGACGATGTTCAGGCGCGAGCTGTCGCCGAGGACGAACTCGACGTTCTCCGCGTAGGTGCCGGAACCGCGCTGGTCGAGGACGACGGTGACCGACGCGAACGGCTCGAGCCGCACCTGCAGGTGTCCGAACGCGACCTTCCCCTCCCCGGGGCCGGTGACGGTGATCGTGACCGGCTCGGTGACCTCGACCTCGCGGCCGACGGTGACGACGGTGGCGGTGGTGAAGCCCGAGTAGGCCTGGGCGGCGACACGGTCGGCCGGCACGCCGCCTTGGCCGAGGCGGGCATCGTCGCGGCCGACGGTCTCGACCTGCACCCCCTCGACGGGGGTGACCTCGACGGTGGTGGCGCCGTCGGCGACCGCGGTGCCGTCGTGCAGGCCCCGCAGCCGGCGCAGCGGGGTGAACCGCCAGGCCTCGTCGCGACCGGAGGGGATCTCGAAGGCGTTCACGTCGAACGACGTGAAGACCTCCCCCTTGTTGACGGCCGGCCCGCGGGCGGTCTTGATCGCGGGCCCGGTGGCGTTCTCCGAGCGCACGGCTCCCTGCACCCCGGTGGCGGTGGGGGTGTTCTTCGCTTCCGCAGTCATTTAGCCGACTGCCCCTTCCATCTGCAGTTCGATCAGGCGGTTGAGCTCGAGCGCGTACTCCATCGGCAGTTCCTTGGCGATGGGCTCGACGAAGCCGCGCACCACCATCGCCATCGCCTCGTCCTCGGTCAGTCCGCGGCTCATCAGGTAGAACAGCTGGTCGTCGGAGACCTTGGAGACGGTCGCCTCGTGGCCCATCGTCACGTCGTCCTCACGGATGTCGACGTACGGGTAGGTGTCCGAGCGGGAGATCTGGTCGACGAGCAGTGCATCGCACTTGACGGTCGACTTCGACCCGTGGGCGCCCTTGTTGACCTGGACCAGGCCGCGGTAGGAGGCGCGACCGCCGCCGCGGGCCACCGACTTCGACACGATGGTCGAGGAGGTGTGCGGCGCCAGGTGCAGCATCTTCGCGCCGGTGTCCTGGTGCTGGCCCTCGCCGGCGAACGCCACGGACAGCACCTCGCCGCGGGCGTGCTCACCCATCATCCATACGGCCGGGTACTTCATGGTGACCTTGGAACCGATGTTGCCGTCGATCCACTCCATCGAGCCGCCGGCCTCGACCTTGGTGCGCTTGGTGACGAGGTTGTAGACGTTGTTCGACCAGTTCTGGATGGTCGTGTAGCGGCAGTGCCCGCCCTTCTTGACGATGATCTCCACCACCGCCGAGTGCAGCGAGTCCGACTTGTAGATCGGGGCGGTGCAGCCCTCGACGTAGTGCACGGAGGCGCCCTCGTCGACGATGATCAGGGTCCGCTCGAACTGGCCCATGTTCTCGGTGTTGATCCGGAAGTAGGCCTGCAGCGGGATGTCGACGTGCACGCCGGGCGGGACGTAGATGAACGAGCCGCCCGACCACACGGCGGTGTTCAGCGCGGAGAACTTGTTGTCGCCGGCCGGGATGACCGACCCGAAGTACTCCTTGAAGATCTCCGGGTGCTCGCGCAGGCCGGTGTCGGTGTCGAGGAAGATCACACCCTGGGACTCGAGGTCCTCACGGATCTGGTGGTAGACCACCTCCGACTCGTACTGCGCGGCGACACCGGCGACGAGGCGCTGCTTCTCCGCCTCGGGGATGCCGAGCCGGTCGTAGGTGTTCTTGATGTCCTCGGGCAGCTCTTCCCAGCTCGCGGCCTGCTTCTCGGTGGAGCGCACGAAGTACTTGATGTTGTCGAAGTCGATGCCCTCCAGGTTCGAGCCCCACACCGGCATCGGCTTCTTCTCGAAGGTGCGCAGCGCCTTGAGGCGGATGTCGAGCATCCACTCGGGCTCGTCCTTCTTCGCGGAGATGTCGCGCACGACCGCCTCGGACAGGCCTCGCTGGGCCGTGGCGCCGGCGGCGTCGGAATCCGACCAGCCGTAGCCGTAGTGACCGAGGGACGCGATGGTCTCCTCCTGTGTCAGCGGCGCGCCGGCCGACGCCTGATCCGATGTGACGGTCATGTGAGCTCCTTCCGGAGTCTTGTTCGGTGCCGGCGAGGGCTGATCGCCGGCGGACAACGTGTTGCTCTGTCGGGGGAAGCGGGTCGTGCTCAGGTCTTGCCGATGTCCGGCGGCAGCACCGGGACGTGGGTGGTGCAGAAACTGTCGCCGTTGGCGATGGTCGCCAGCCGCTGCACATGGGTGCCCAGGATCTCGGTGAACGCCTCCCGTTCGGCCTCGCACAGCTCCGGGAACTGCTCGGCCACGTGCGAGACCGGGCAGTGGTGCTGGCAGATCTGCACGCCGGTGCCCACCCGCCGGGTCGACGCCGCGAACCCGGCGTCGGTGAACGCCGCCGCGATGTCCTCGGCGGTGGCCTCGATCTCGGTGGCGCTCCCGGACTCCGCGGGCGGGACCCCGCCGAGGATGGACTGCACGCGCCGCCGGGCGAAGTCCTCGATGGCGGCCTCGCCGCCGACCTCCCGCAGGTGCCGCATCGCAGCACTGGCGAGGTCGTCGTAGGAGTGTCCCAGCCGGGCCCGGCCCACCGCGGTGAGCTGGAATCGGCGCGCCGGCCGTCCCCGTCCCCGGCCCTCCCGCCGCGGCGGCGGAGCAGCCTGGGCCTCGCCGGTGTCGATGAGGGCGTCGAGGTGGCGGCGCACCCCGGCCGCGCTCAGGCCGAGCCGGGCACCGATCTCGGTGGCCGTGATCGGACCCTCCTCGAGCAGCAGCTGCACCACCGCCGCCCGGGTCTGGCCCTCGTGCGTGCCCGGCGCCTGGGTGACCGGGAACGCGGCGACAGGCGTGTGACCTGCGCGTTCCTCGTGCACCCGGGCAGCGGACGTCGTTTTCACAACACCAGTGTGACGGAATTCCCCGGGCCGGTCCACAAAGGGTGCCCTACCTAACTGCGGCGGGGCCCGGTTCCCGGCCCCGCTACGCTGCTCGGGTGCCGTCGCCCACCGTGGAACCCGACCCGACCGGCCCGGCGCCGAGCCGCCGCGCCGCGGACCTCGGAGCCCGTGCCGTGGAACTCGGCCGCCGTGCCCTCGGACTCGACGGCCGCGGCGGCGACCCGGCCGTGGCCGCGATCCTGCACGGCGACGAACTCGAGGGCCGCGGCCTCGACGCCACCGAGACCACCCAGTTGCACCGGATCCGGTTGTTCGGCGCGACGGGCACCGTGCTCATGGCGGTCGGCGCGCTCGGCGCCGGCGCGCAGCCGGTGCTGCAGAATCCCGTCCAGGGTCTGCGCCTGCTCGGGCTGCCCGCGCGCATGCCCAGCGCCGCGCTGACCCTCACCATGACCGGCACCGTGCTGGTGGTCCTCGCGTGGCTGTTGCTCGGCCGCTTCCGCGATCGGCCGCCGCGACCCGGACGGGGTGCCCCGCCGGCTCACCCGCTCCCAGCTCGACCGCACGCTGCTGCTGTGGATCCTGCCGTTGATCGTGGCACCCCCGATGTTCAGCAAGGATGTGTACTCGTATCTCGCGCAGAGCGAGATCGCCGCCCGCGGACTCGACCCGTACGGGATCGGCCCGGCCGGTGCCCTGGGCGTCGACCACGTCCTGACCCGTACCGTGCCCAACATCTGGCGCGACACCCCCGCCCCCTACGGACCGGCGATCCTGTGGCTGGGGCAGCGCATCACCGACCTGACCGGCGAGAACATCGTCGCCGGGGTCTTCCTGCACCGCGTCTCCGCGCTCGCCGGGGTCGCGCTGATCGTGTGGGCGCTGCCGCGGCTCGCGCGCCGCTGCGGCGTCGCCTCCGTCAGCGCCCTGTGGCTCGGCGCGGCCAACCCGCTGCTGCTGTTCCACCTCGTCGCCGGCATCCACAACGAGGCCCTGATGCTCGGCCTCATGCTCGCCGGTCTCGAGCTCGCGCTGCGCGGCATCCACACCCCCGATCCGGCGGGGCCGCTGCGCGGCCGGGCACTCGCCTGGCTGCTGGCCGGTTCCGCCGTGATCGCGTTGTCGTCGATGGTGAAGGTCCCCTCGCTGCTCGCCCTCGGCTTCGTCGGGATGGCGCTCGCGCACCGCTGGGGCGGCACCCTGCGCGCCGTGGCCGCCGCCGCCGCACTGCTCGCCGTGGTCGCCGCCGTCGTCGTGGGCGCGGTCAGCTGGGGCAGCGGCCTCGGCTTCGGCTGGACCCAGACGCTCGGCACCGCAACCGAGGTGCGCAGCTGGATGTCCATCCCGACGCTGCTCGGCCTGGGCACCGGCCTGGCCGGGGTGCTGCTCGGGCTCGGCGACCACACCACCGCGATCCTGTCGCTCACCCGGCCCGTCGCCGCGCTGATCGCGGCGCTGGTGACGGTGCGGATGATGTTGGCGGTGCTCACCGGCCGGCTGCATCCCGTCGGCGCGCTCGGCGTGTCCCTCGGCGCGATCGTGCTGCTGTTCCCGGTGGTGCAGCCGTGGTACCTGCTGTGGGCGGTGATCCCCCTGGCCGCGTGGGCCACCCGGCCGATCTTCCGGCTCCCCACGGTGGCGTTCTCGTCGCTGGTGAGCGTGATCCTCATGCCCAACGGCGGCGAGTACCAGCCGTTCATCATCGTCCAGGCGGCCATCGCGACGGTCGTCGTCGTGGGCCTGGCCATCTTCGCCACCCGCAACCGGCTGCCCTGGCGCGACGAGGAGGACGCACCACCGCGTCCCGCCGATTCGCCCGGCGCCTACGCTGGAACCTCGTGACCTCGAGATCCCCCGTCGCTGCGCCACCCGCCGTACGCCTGGAGGGCGTCGTCAAGCGATTCGGCGACCTCACCGCGGTCGACGGTCTCGACCTGACCGTCGAACGCGCCCAGGTACTCGCGCTGCTCGGCCCCAACGGTGCCGGCAAGACCACCACCGTGGAGATGTGCGAGGGCTTCGTCGCACCCGATTCCGGCACCGTGCGCGTCCTCGGGCTCGACCCGATCGCCGACTCCGAGGCCCTGCGCCCGCGGATCGGGGTCATGCTGCAGGGCGGCGGCGCCTACCCGGGGTCCAAGGCCGGGGAGATGCTCGACCTGGTGGCTGCCTATTCCGCGGATCCGCTGGATCCGGCCTGGCTGCTGCGCAGCCTCGGGCTCGAGGAGGCCCGCCGCACCCCGTACCGGCGGCTGTCCGGCGGGCAGCAGCAGCGGCTCGCGCTGGCGTGCGCGCTCGTCGGCCGGCCGGAACTCGTCTTCCTCGACGAGCCGACCGCAGGTCTGGACGCGCAGGCGCGGTTGCTGGTCTGGGAACTGATCGACGCCCTGCGGCGCGACGGAGTCGCGGTGCTGCTCACCACGCACCTGATGGACGAGGCCGAGGAGCTCGCCGACGAGGTCGTCATCATCGATCACGGCCGGATCGTGGCCGCCGGTACCCCCGCCGAGGTCGCCCGCACCGGCGCGGAGGGCCAGTTGTGGCTCACCGCCGCCGCGGGTCTGGACCTCGCTCCCCTGCGCGCCGCCCTGCCGGACACGTTCCGGGTGCGCGAGGCCGGTCCCGGCCGGTACCTGGTGGAGGGCCCCATCGATCCGCAGGTCGTCGCGGTGGCCGCGTCGTGGTGCGCGGACCAGGGCGTCCTGGCCAGCGAGATCCGGGTGGACCAGCGCAGCCTCGAGGACGTGTTCCTGGACCTGACCGGACGGGAGATCCGAGGATGAGCATGTCGCACGAGCGGCTGGCGGCCAACCGGTTCGCCCCCGGCACCTTCAGCCCGCGGCCCCGGCCGAACGCCCCGGCGGCGATGCTCGCCGCGCAGACCCGCATGGAACTGCTGCTGCTGCTGCGCAACGGCGAGCAGCTGCTGCTGACGATGTTCATCCCGATCACCCTGCTGATCGGGCTCACCCTGCTCCCGATCGGCGACCTCGGCGCCACCCGGGTCGACCGGGTCCTGCCGGCCGTGATGACGGTCGCGGTGATGTCCACGGCGTTCACCGGGAAGGCCATCGCGGTCGGATTCGACCGCAGATACGGTGCATTGAAAAGACTCGGCGCCACCGCGCTGCCGAAGTGGGGCATCATCGCAGGCAAGAGCGGCGCGGTCGCGCTCGTCGTGGCGCTGCAATCGATTCTGCTGGGCGGCATCGGCCTCGCCCTCGGCTGGCGCCCCGAGCCGGTCGGGCTGCTCCTCGGGGCCGTCGTCATCGCGCTGGGGACCGTGACGTTCGCGACGCTGGGCCTGCTGCTCGGCGGCACGCTGCGCGCCGAGATCGTGCTGGCCCTGGCCAACATCATCTGGTTCGTGCTGCTCGGCATCGGCAGCGTCGTCCTCGCCGGCGACGGCCTGCACGAGGCGGTGGTGCACGTGGCCCGCCTGGTTCCGTCGGGGGCGCTCGCCCTCGCCCTCGACGACGCGCTGCGCGGCAGCATCGACTGGCTTGCCGTCGCGATCCTCGGCGCGTGGGCGGCCGTCGGCGGCTTCCTGGCGAGCCGGCTGTTCCGCTTCGTCTGACCCGGCACCCCACCCCACTACAGCCTGTAGTGGACCGGCCCGTACCATCGTCATGTGCTGTATCGCGGCTTTCTGAGCCTTGTCGACCGTCTGCCCCTGCCGTCCCTGCGGACCCAGCGGCTGCTCGCGCTGATCGCGATCCTGACCCAGGGCGGTATCGCCGTGACCGGGTCGATCGTCCGCGTGACCGCGTCCGGCCTGGGGTGCCCCACCTGGCCGCAGTGCTTCCCGGGCAGCTTCGTGCCCGTCGGCGTGTCCGAGGAGGTCGCCACCCTGCACCAGGTCGTCGAGTTCGGCAACCGGCTGCTGACCTTCGTCGTCGTCGCCTCCGCCGCGGCGGTCGTGCTGGCCGTGACCCGCGCCCGGCGCCGCCGCGAGGTCCTCACCTATGCCTGGCTGATGCCCGCCGGCACCGTCCTGCAGGCCGTCATCGGCGGCATCACCGTGCTCGCCGGCCTGGCCTGGTGGACCGTGGCGGTGCACCTGCTGGCGTCGATGCTGATGGTGTGGCTCGCGGTGCTGCTGTACGCGAAGGTCGGCGAGCCCGACGACGGGGTGGTCGTAGAGACGATCCCCCGCCCGCTGCGGACCCTCACCGCCCTGTCCGCTGCGCTGCTCGCCGGGGTGCTCGTCGCGGGCACGATGGTCACCGGCGCCGGCCCGCACGCCGGCGACAAGAGCGCCGACAGGCCGGTGCCGCGCCTCGAGATGGACATCGAGTCGCTGGTGCACCTGCACGCCGAGCTGCTCGTCGGATACCTCGGCCTGCTCGTCGGCCTGGCCTTCGCGCTGTACGCCGTCGCCGCCCCCCATCCGGTGAAGAAGCGCCTGCACGTGCTGCTCGCTCTCGTCGTCGCCCAGGCCCTGGTCGGGGTCGTGCAGTACTTCACCGACGTGCCCGCCGCACTCGTCGCCGTGCACGTCGCCGGTGCCGGGCTGTGCACGGCCGCCACGGCGGCGGTGTGGGCGGCCGGGCGGGTCCGCACCACCGAACCGGTCCGCGAACCGGTCACCGTCTGACGCCGGCGCACGCGATACGGCGAAACGGCTCCGGGGGCCGCCCGTGACGGGCGGCCCCCGGAGCCGTTTCGAGGATCGGTCAGCGCTCGTTGCGCGCCCGCGGGAACCGGGTCTGGTTGGCCACCCAGCCGGCCATCTTCTTCCAGTGGCCCTGCTGCGGGGTCGCGATGCTGGTCACCTCCCGGTCCCACTCCGAGACGGTGACGTCCGGCAACGCCTGGACCACGGCGTGCGCGGTGGCGAGATCCCGCACCACCCGGTCGCCGAGCACCCCGTCCTCGGCGACGAGGGTGATGCGCACCGCGCCCCGCGCGACCGGCTGCAGCACCGCCTTGGCGGAGCCGCCGTGCGCGGCGACGAAGCTGCGGAAGGACTTCACGATGTCGGCCGGTGCGGCCACGACCTGAGTATCGGCGCTCATGCCTGCAGAATACTGTGAACGCATGCGCGCAATCGAAGTGGCACGGTTCGGCGGCCCCGAGGTGCTCACCCTCGTCGACCTCCCGGCTCCCGAGCCCGGCCCAGGTCAGCTGCTGGTACGGACCGACGCCGTGGGCATCAACTTCATCGACACCTACTTCCGCACCGGGCTGTACCCGCGGGAGCTGCCGTACGTCCCCGGGACCGAGGGCACCGGCCGCGTCGTCGCGGTGGGTGAGGGCGTGGCCGACGTGGGGGTCGGCGACCGGGTGAGCTGGGCGTCGGCCGACGGTTCCTACGCGGAACAGGTGCTCGTGCCGGCGGCGGTGGCCGTACCGGTGCCCGACCCCGTTCCCGCCGAGCAGGCCGCGTCGGCGCTGCTCCAGGGCATGACCGCGCACTACCTGCTGAATTCGACGTATCCGGCGCAGCCCGGCGAGACGGTGCTGGTGCACGCGGGCGCCGGCGGCGTGGGCCTGCTGCTCACCCAGCTCGCCGCCGCGAAGGACGTGCGGGTGATCACGACCGTCTCCACCGACGAGAAGGAGACCCTGTCGCGGGAGGCGGGCGCGGCCGAGGTGCTGCGCTACACCGACGACCTCGCCGAGCGGGTCCGTGACCTCACCGGCGGGGAGGGCGTCGCGGCCGTCTACGACGGGGTCGGCGCCGCCACGTTCGAGTCGTCGCTCGCATCGCTGCGCATCCGCGGCACGCTGGCGCTGTTCGGCGCCGCCAGCGGCCCGGTGCCGCCGTTCGACCTGCAGCGACTCAACCCGGCCGGCTCGCTGTACGTCACCCGCCCCACCCTCGCGCACCACGTGCGAACGCGCGAGGAGCTGATGTGGCGGGCGGGCGACGTGTTCGCCGCCGTCGCCGACGGCACCCTGACCGTCCGTGTCGGCGCCCGGTACCCGCTGGCGCAAGCGGAGCAGGCACACCGGGACCTCGAGGCCCGCCGCACGACCGGCTCGATTGTGCTGGTCCCCTGAGGCCCGCCCCGAGCGAATGTATCGTTCCGTCGCTCAGCGGCAGCGGACGATACATTCGCTCGGCCCCGGCGCGGACGCTGACGCGGATCAGAAGAACGAGGCGACGGTGCGCAGGTCGAGCACCGAGTCCACGGCCAGGCCCAGGCACACCAGGGCGAGGTAGTTGTTGGACTGCAGGAACAGCTTGAGCGGCTTGACCGCCGCTCCGCCCCGGACGCTGCGGTACAGCTGGTGCGCGACGAGCAGGAACCACGCGCCCGCGGCGACGGTCACCACCGCGTACACCAGGCCGGCGGCCGGCACGAGCACCAGCGTCGCCAGGACGGTCGCCCACGTGTAGAGCAGGATCTGCTTGGTGACGTGCTGCTCGCTCGCGATCACGGGCAGCATGGGCACGCCGGCGGCCTTGTAGTCCTCCTTGTAGCGCATCGCCAGGGCCCACGTGTGCGGCGGCGTCCAGAAGAAGATCACCAGGAACAGCACGATCGGTTCCCAGCTCAGCGAGCCGGTGACCGCGGCCCAGCCGACCATCACCGGCATGCACCCGGCGGCTCCGCCCCACACCACGTTCTGCCAGGTCCTGCGCTTGAGGACCATCGTGTAGACCAGCACGTAGAAGGCGATCGTGGCAACGACGAGCAGGCCGGCGAGCAGGTTCGCCCGCCACCACAGCCAAAGGAACGACACGACGCCGAGCACCATGCCGAACACGAACGCGTGCCGGGTCGGGACGGCCTGCCGGGCCAGCGGCCGCAGCGCCGTCCGTTTCATCACCTTGTCGATGTCGGCGTCGACGACACAGTTCAGCGCATTCGCGCTGGCCGCGCCCATCCACCCGCCGAACAGGGTGCTCAGGATGAGCACCAGGTCGACCTCGCCGCGGTCGGCGAAGAGCATCGCCGGGATGGTCGCCACCAGCAGCAGCTCGATCACGCGCGGCTTGGTCAGCGCGATATAGGCGAGCACCGTGCCCGAAACGCGTCCCCACACCGTGTCGGGGCGAGGCGCCCGGGGTGTCTCGGGGGCGCCGAAGCCGTGTCCTCCCGGCCGTTGCCCTGCCCGCACCCTGTCTCCTTGCACCACGCGATTACGCACCTTCGCTCGCCGTCGCCCTACTACGAACGATGGTAGACGTCGCGCAGGCCCGGACCGAATCGACCCGCAAAGCGCAGCACATTACTCTGGAGGGGCGCTCGAGGCTTTCGCGCCCGCACGCTCCCCGTATACCCATGTCAGGAGACTTCTGCTCGTGTCGATCACAGACGAGATCCGCTCTCTCACCCAGGCAGTGCACCCCGCCGACTGGACCGACCTCGACACCAAGGCCGTCGACACCGCCCGCGTGCTCGCCGCCGACGCGGTCCAGAAGGTGGGTAACGGACACCCCGGCACGGCGATGAGCCTGGCCCCGGTGGCCTACACGCTGTTCCAGAGGGTGATGCGGCACGACCCGACAGACCCGCACTGGGTGGGACGGGACCGGTTCGTGCTCTCGTGCGGGCACTCGAGCCTGACCCTCTACATCCAGCTGTACCTGTCGGGCTACGGGCTCGAGCTCGCCGACCTCGAGGCGCTGCGCACGTGGGGTTCGAAGACCCCCGGCCACCCCGAGTTCGGGCACACCGCGGGGGTGGAGATGACCACCGGCCCGCTCGGGCAGGGCCTGGCCTCCGCCGTGGGCATGGCGATGGCGGCGCGCCGCGAACGCGGCCTGTTCGACCCGGACGCGGCGACCGGCGCGAGCCCGTTCGACCACCACGTCTACGTCCTCGCCTCCGACGGCGACATCGAGGAGGGCGTGACGTCGGAGGCCTCGTCCCTCGCGGGCGTGCAGCAGCTCAGCAACCTGATCGTCTTCTACGACGACAACAAGATCTCCATCGAGCACGACACGGCGATCGCGCTCGGTGAGGACGTCGCCAAGCGCTACGAGGCGTACGGCTGGCACGTGCAGACCGTCGAGGGCGGCGAGAACGTCACCGCGATCCTCGACGCCGTCGAGGCCGCCAAGGCCGTCACCGACAAGCCGTCGCTCGTCGTGCTGCGCACCATCATCGGCTACCCGGCGCCGACCAAGATGAACACCGGCGACGTGCACGGCGCCGCCCTCGGCGCCGACGAGGTCGCCGCCGTCAAGACCGCCCTCGGCTTCGACCCCGCCAAGCACTTCGACGTCGACCCGGCCGTGATCGAGCACACCCGCGCCGTCGTCGAGCGCGGCGCGGCGGCCCGCACCGCATGGCAGGCCGAGTTCGACGCGTGGGCGGGCCGGGAGCCGCAGCGCAAGGAGCTGTTCGACCGGTTGCAGTCCGGGGAGTTCCCGGCCGGCTGGACCGAGGTGCTGCCCACCTACGAGCCGGCCGCCAAGGGCCCGGCCACCCGCAAGGCGTCCGGCAGCGCCCTCGCCGCGCTCGGTCCGGTGCTGCCCGAGCTGTGGGGCGGTTCGGCGGACCTGGCGGGCTCGAACAACACCACGATCCCCGGCTCGGATTCGTTCGGCCCGGTGTCGATCTCCACGAAGGACTGGAACGCCCAGCCGTACGGGCGGACGCTGCACTTCGGCGTGCGCGAGCACGCGATGGGTTCGATCCTCAACGGCATCGCCCTGCACGGCCCGACCCGCCCCTACGGCGGCACCTTCCTGGTGTTCAGCGACTACATGCGTCCCGCGGTGCGGCTCGCCGCGCTCATGCAGACCCCGGCGATCTACGTGTGGACCCACGACTCGATCGGCCTCGGCGAGGACGGCCCGACGCACCAGCCGGTCGAGCACCTCACGGCGCTGCGCGCCATCCCCAACCTGGCCGTGATCCGCCCCGGCGACGCGAACGAGACCTCGTTCGCGTGGGCCGCCGCGCTGGAGAACAAGACCGGCCCGACCGCCCTGGCCCTGACCCGCCAGGACGTGCCGGTGCTGGAGGGCACCCGCGAGAAGGCCGCCGAGGGCCTGGCCCGCGGCGCGTACGTGCTGGCCGAGGCGTCGAGCGGCACCCCGGAGGTGGTGCTGCTCGGCACCGGCTCGGAGTTGCAGCTCGCCGTCGCGGCCCGCGAGGTCCTCGAGGCCGACGGCGTCCCCACCCGCGTGGTGTCGGTGCCGGTCCTCGACTGGTTCCTCGAGCAGGACCAGGCGTACCGCGACGCGGTGCTGCCGCCGGCGGTGCGTGCCCGCGTCTCCGTCGAGGCCGGCCTGGCGATGCCGTGGTACCGCCTGCTCGGCGACGCCGGTGAGGCCGTTTCGCTCGAGCACTTCGGCGCCTCCGCCGACCACAAGACCCTGTTCCGCGAGTTCGGCATCACCGCCGAGGCCGTCGTCGACGCCGCCCGCCGCTCGCTGACCCGAGTGAAGGGATGATCCCGATGACCCAGCAGGTAACCCAGAACGAGAACCTCGCCCAGCTCTCGGCCGCCGGTGTGTCCGTGTGGCTCGACGACCTCTCCCGGGACCGCATCGAGTCCGGCAACCTTGCCGAGCTGATCGCCACCCGCAGCGTGGTGGGCGTGACCACCAACCCGTCGATCTTCCAGGCCGCGCTCAGCAAGGGTCACGTCTACGACGCCCAGGTCCGTGAGCTCGCCCTGGCCGGCGCCGACGTGGACACCACCATCCGCACCGTCACCACCGACGACGTGCGCGCCGCGTGCGACGTCCTGGCCCCGGTGTTCGAGGCCACCGGCGGCGTCGACGGCCGCGTCTCCATCGAGGTCGACCCGCGGCTGGCGCATTCCACCGATGCGACCGTGCAGCAGGCGATCGAGCTGTGGCGCATCGTGGACCGCCCCAACCTGCTCATCAAGATCCCCGCGACGGTGGCCGGCCTGCCCGCCATCGCCCGCGTGATCGGCGAGGGCATCAGCGTGAACGTGACGCTGATCTTCTCGGTCGAGCGCTACGAGCGGGTCATCGAGGCCTACCTCGACGGCCTGACCGCCGCCAAGTCGGCCGGCCACGACCTGTCGACGATCCACTCGGTGGCCTCGTTCTTCGTCTCCCGCGTCGACACCGAGATCGACGCGCGGCTCGAGGCCATCGGCACCCCCGAGGCCCTCGCGCTGCGCGGTAAGGCCGGCGTCGCCAACGCCCGCCTGGCGTACGCGGCGTACCGCCGGGCGTTCGAGTCGGGTGCCCGGTTCGAGCAGCTCGCCGCCGCCGGGGCGCGGCCGCAGCGCGCTCTGTGGGCGTCGACCGGGGTGAAGAACCCGGAGTACTCGGACACCCTGTACGTCACCGAGCTGGTCGCCCCGCACACGGTCAACACCATGCCGGAGAAGACCCTCGAGGCCGTCGCCGACCATGGGGAAGTCACCGGCGACACGGTCACCGGCACCGAGAAGGCCGCCGCGAACGTGTTCTCCGCGCTGTCGACGATCGGGGTGAACCTGCCCGAGGTGTTCCGCAAGCTCGAGGACGAGGGCGTCGAGAAGTTCGAGGTGTCCTGGAACGAGCTGCTCGCCGCCACCTCCGAGCAGCTGATCGCGCACGGCGCGAAGAGCTGACGCGGTGCGCGAACCCGAGACGGCGGCGTGGGTCAACCCACTCCGGGACGAGCGCGATCGGCGGCTGCCCCGGATCGCCGGGCCGTGCGCCCTGGTGATCTTCGGGGTCACCGGTGACCTGGCCCGCCGCAAGCTGATGCCGGCGGTGTACGACTTGGCCAACCGCGGCCTGCTGCCGCCCGGGTTCGCGCTCGTCGGCTTCGCCCGGCGGGACTGGGTCGACGAGGACTTCGGCCGGGTCGTCCACGACGCGGTGAAGGCCAACTCGCGCACCAAATTCCGCGAGGAGGTGTGGAACCGCCTGGCCGAGGGCATTCGCTTCGTGCAGGGCAGCTTCGACGACGACGCCGCGTTCGCCGAACTCGCGTCGACGCTCGCCGAACTGGACAAGGCCCGCGGCACGGGCGGCAACCACGCCTTCTACCTCTCCATCCCGCCGAATGCGTTCCCGGTGGTGTCGGCGCAGCTGAAGCAGTCCGGGCTCGCGATCGCGCGGGAGGGCACGTGGAGCCGCGTGATCATCGAGAAGCCGTTCGGCCACGACCTGACGAGCGCCCGGGAGCTGAACCGGCTGGTCGCCGAGGTGTTCCCCGAGGAGGCGGTGTTCCGCATCGACCACTACCTCGGCAAGGAGACGGTGCAGAACATCCTGGCGTTGCGGTTCGCGAACCAACTGTTCGACCCGCTGTGGAACGCGCACTACGTCGACCATGTCCAGATCACGATGGCCGAGGACATCGGCCTCGGCGGCCGCGCCGGCTATTACGACGGCATCGGCGCCGCCCGGGACGTGATCCAGAACCACCTGTTGCAGCTGCTCGCGTTCATCGCCATGGAGGAACCGATCAGCTTCGACCCGGCCGAGTTGCGGGCGGAGAAGATCAAGGTGCTCTCCGCGACCAGGCTCGCCGAGCCCCTCGACGAGACCACCGCCCGCGGCCAGTACATCGCGGGCTGGCAGAACGGCGGTCAGGTCGTCGGCCTGCACGAGGAGCAGGGCTTCGCGGCCGACTCGACCACCGAGACGTACGCGGCGATCACGTGCGAGATCGACACCCGCCGCTGGGCCGGAGTGCCGTTCTACCTGCGCACCGGCAAGCGCCTGGGCCGGCGCGTCACCGAGATCGCGATCGTGTTCAAGCGGGCCCCGCACCTGCCGTTCGATCAGACGATGACCACCGAGCTCGGCCAGAACGCACTCGTGATCCGGGTGCAGCCGGACGAGGGGGTCACCCTCCGCTTCGGCTCCAAGGTGCCCGGGTCGGGCATGGAGGTCCGCGACGTCAACATGGACTTCAGCTACGGCCAGGCGTTCACCGAGTCCTCCCCCGAGGCGTACGAGCGGCTCATCCTCGATGTGCTGCTCGGCGTGCCGTCCCTCTTCCCCGTCGACGACGAGGTCGAGCTGTCGTGGAAGATCCTCGACCCCGTGCTCGAGCACTGGGCGGCACACGGTAAGCCCGAACCGTACGAGGCCGGCACCTGGGGACCGTCGGCGGCCGACGAGATGCTCCGTCGCTCGGGCCGCGAATGGAGACGCCCGTGAGAATGCAGTTGCGCAACGCGACCGCGATCGACATCAGCAAGCAGCTGGTCCAGCTGCGGCAGACCGGGGGCATCGTCACGCAGGGGCGCGTGCTCACGCTGGTGGTGTGCACCGACGGTCCGCGCGGACTCGAGGCCGCGATCACCGCGGCCATCGGGGCGTCGCGGGAGCATCCGTGCCGTGTGATCGTCGTCGGCCGCGGCCGCGCGGGCGGCGAACCGCGCATGGATGCGGAGATCCGCATCGGCGGCGACGCCGGCGCCTCGGAGGTGCTGATCCTCGCGTTGCACGGCCCGCTCGCCGACCACCAGGAATCGGTGATCGTGCCGTTCCTGCTGCCGGACACCCCGGTGGTGGTGTGGTGGCCGAACACGCCCCCGGAGGTGCCCGCGGCGGATCCGGTGGGCCGGCTCGCCGTGCGTCGCCTGACGGACGCGACGAACTCTTCGCGCCCCATGGCCGAGATCGTCTCCCGGCTGCCCGGCTACACCCCCGGCGACACCGACCTCGCGTGGGGCCGAATCACCTACTGGCGGGCGTTGCTCGTCTCCGCGCTCGACCAGCCGCCGTTCGAGCCGATCGAGTCGGCGCTGGTGTCGGGGCTCGGCAGCGAACCCGCGGTGGATCTGCTCGCGGGCTGGCTCGCGAGCCGGATCGACGGCCCGGTCCAGCGCGCGGTGGGCGATCTGCGGGTCGAACTGCGCACCCGCACCCAGACGATCTCGCTCGAGCGGCCCCAGGACGGGCGTGTCGCGACGTTGCGGCGCACCGGTAAACCCGATTCGCTGATCACGCTCGCACGCCGCGACTCCTCGGAATGCCTCGCCGAGGAACTGCGACGGCTCGACCCCGACGAGGTGTACCACTCGGCCCTGACCGCACTGTCCAAGGTGGAGTATGTCTGACGTGCACGACACTTCCCAGAACGTCCGCGTGCGGCGCTGCGAGACGGGCGACGACGTCGCGCGAGCGGCCGCCGCAGCCTTCGTCGAGGCCGTGGTCGCCGCGCAGCACGCCCGCGGCCGCGCGTCGGTGGTGCTCACCGGGGGCGGCACCGGCATCGCCGTGCTCGATGCGGTCCTGCGTGCCCCCGGTGGGATCGACTGGTCCGCGGTCGACGTGTACTTCGGCGACGAGCGATATCTGCCGCCGGGCGACCCGGAGCGCAACGAGGTCCAGGCGCGCGCGGCGCTGCTCGACCACGTGCCGCTCGATCCGGCGCGGGTGCACGCGATGCCCACCCTCGACGAGGCCGGGGCCGGTTCCCCCGACTCGGCGGCGCACACGTACGAAGAGGTGCTCGCCGCGAACTCCCCCGACGGCACGACCCCCGAGTTCGACGTGCACCTGCTGGGCATGGGCGGCGAGGGCCACATCAACTCCCTGTTCCCGCACACCGACGCGGTGCGCGAGCAGGACCGCTTCGTCGTCGGCGTCGAGGACTCCCCCAAGCCGCCCGCCGCGCGGGTCACGCTCACCCTTCCCGCGATCCGTCGCGCCCGGCAGGTGTGGCTGCTCGTCACCGGTGCGGCCAAGGCCGAGGCCGTCGCGGCCGCGGTGGGCGGCGCCGCCCCGGTGGACGTCCCGGCGGCCGGGGCGCGGGGCCGCGAGCAGACCGTGTGGTTCCTCGATGCGGAGGCCGCCGCGGCACTGCCCGCCGACTGACCGTCACCGCCACGGTCCGTCCCGGTCGGGCTCGCCCGCCCGTGGATCCGGGGGCCGGCAGCCGTCGGTCACGCCGCAGCGCAGGCGCGCGGTCCAGCTCGGGTTGCGGGTCGTGTGCAGCCCGGTGAAGCGGGCACGGCTGCAGCGCACCGTCCTACGGTCCATGGTGGGGCTCCTCCCCTGTGGTGTTCCCTGCCTCGTTCGACGCCGCGGCCGCCCCGGCGGTTCCCCGCCGAGTCGGTCCGACCCCGAACCCGGCAGGGTGACACCCGGCGGATCACAATGGGGACAGCACTGCGTGGAAAGGAGCGTTCGATGAGCACCCCGACCACCGTCCTCGGCGAGATCCGTCCCGAGCACGGCTGTCCGGACGGGTCCTCGCTCGTGACCCTGCACTACGTGCGCAGTTTCGCGCTGCCGGTGGGCGAGGTGTGGGCGGCGTTGACCGAGTCGGACCGGCTCGAACGCTGGTACGGACGGTGGACGGGCGACCCCACCTCCGGACGGGTGCGGCTGACGATGACCGACGAGCACGACACGGCGACGACGGACGTGCGGATCCTGCGCTGCGATCCACCCCACGAGCTCGGCGTCGACCAGGACGGGTGGCATCTCGAGGTCACCGTGAAGCAGGTCGGTGTCGTCACCACGCTCGAGTTCTCCCACCGGCACGTACCGCGGTCGGAGACCTCGGAGGTCGGTCCCGGCTGGCAGTACTATCTCGACCGGCTCGACGCCGTGCTCGCCGGCCGCGCCCTGCCCCGCTGGGACGGCTACCTCGACCTCGCCGACGAGTACCGCTGAACACCGCACAGGTGCTGGGCCGGCTCGCCGACGCCCTCGGCCACCGCGGAATCCGTCTGTACCCGGCCCGCGACAGCGGGGTGGTCCGCGACGTGCTCGTCGCCGCCGGGGACGAGGCCTTGCTCGCGCACGCGCATCCGACCGTGGAGGCGGCGGGCACCGCTGCCCGCGTCGAACTGGACGAGGCCGACGGTCCGGATCGGTGACTGCGCCCGCGCACG
>NZ_PCZU01000143.1:0-7473 GCF_002887785.1 Rhodococcus sp. ENV425 | reverse complement strand
CGCGGAGAGCAGGCGCATGATCTGGGCGCGGTCGAGCAGGTCGTCGGGACCGGTGGAGCCGATGAACGAGGCGAGGGAGGCGACATTGGTGCCCTGGACGTAGCTGTCGCGGGCGAACGCGTCGAAGTCCTGCTGCGCCTGCCGGATCCGGGTGCCCGCGTCCTTCAGCGCCTGCTGCGACAGGGCGACCGCGTGGGCGGCGGCGTCGGCGGCGTCGCGGGCGGACTGCAGGTCCACGAGGGCACGGTTGACGTTCTCCCGCTTGACCGCGACCTGATTCTCGAGTTCGGCGAGTTGCTGGTCGGCGGTGGCGATCCGGAGGATGAGGCTGCCCACCTGGTCCACCCCGGCGGCGACGGCCACCCCGGCGGCCGCGAGATCGGCATCGCTGGGATTCGGCGGCGGGGACGGTACCGCGCCGGCGGACGCGGCGGTACCCGCGATCAGGGAGGCGGCCAGGCCGAGACCGAGAACCAGCCGGGTCGTGCGGGACAGTCGGCGTCTTCGCGGCGTCCGCGACGGCTGTCGGGACATCGCCTGCCGTATACCGCTTCGCCTCACATCGCCCTCCCTCGGTCGCGCCGGCGGGACGCACCCGAGCGCAACCTGGAAAGGGGTCGCCGCAGCAGCGATCCACCGCGGACGAGGCCGCGGTTGCATCGCTCGGCAGCCCGGCGTCGCCTCACGGTTCGCACCGCGACCCGACTCCGGGTATGTGTGACACCCCTTCCCCAAGAGCGCCAAGTGCACCGTACGACACTTTGCACCCCGAGGAAACTCCAGTCACAAATAACAGAAGGGTAATTCGACCTGTGTCAACGCCCTGAACTGTGACGACGGCCACAGTGGTGGCCGGGAAAATTCTCGGTGCGGTCCCGGTCAGCGGGCGGGCCGGTCGGCAGCGACCGTCTCCGCCCCGCCGGTGTCGCCGCGGCGACGGACCGCCTTGGCGAGGTACGTGGCCCCCGCCGCGCCCGCGACCGCGAGCAGCAGCAGCACCGTCAGCAGCGTCCAGGGCGGCGCGGGCTCGGTGAGTGCGTCGACGAAGTTGGACGCCGAGACGACCGGATCGCCGGTGTAGGTGCGGTCCTGCGCGGACTCGAGGAGCACCCGGTCGATGCTGTCGCTGTGGGCGCCGGCCCAGCCGGGGCTCAGCACGAGCACGGTGCCGCCGTCCTCGCCGGCGACGTCGGTCGCGAGGTCGCGCAGTTGCGAGTCGAGCCGGGGATCGCGGTCGAGCACGACGATGCTCAGGTCGATGCCGTGCTGTTGCGCGCGTTCGACGACGGCGACCAGGTCGTCGACGCGGTCCGGGGGTGCCGAGACCTGGTCGTCGGCGAGATCGGCGAGGACCTGCTCGAGCGAGACACCCGGGGGGAGGTCGGTGGCCGACGGTGTCAGGACACGTGACAGGGGCGCAGACATCTCTCTCCGTGGGGCTCGACGGCCACCGCTCGTGCGGCGCCGTTCGTACCCTACGCGACGGCGCCGCGGCGGCGGCCGGACGCCGGATCGGCGGTTGTGTCCCATCGGTTCACAGGACAAGCGTACTGTTAGACTTGCCGCGAGACGCCTCCGACGCCGTCCGGCCCTGTTCTGCGGCCCGGCTCGGCTCCGGGGCCTCGCTTCGGCCGTCGACACAGCCCCGTCGGCGGCGAGCCTCATCGACGAGTGGAGCTGACGTGAGCACCAGTATTGATTCGTTCGGCGCCAAGGGGACGCTGGAGGTCGGAGAGAACTCCTACGAGATCTTCCGCCTCTCGGCTGTTCCGGGCACCGAGAAACTCCCTTACGCACTGAAGGTTCTCGCCGAGAACCTGCTGCGCACCGAAGACGGTGCGAACATCACCGCCGATCACATCCGCGCCATCGCGAGCTGGGATCCGTCGGCCGAGCCGAGCGTCGAGATCCAGTTCACGCCCGCCCGCGTGATCATGCAGGACTTCACCGGCGTGCCCTGCATCGTCGACCTCGCCACGATGCGCGAGGCCGTCGAGACCCTCGGCGGCGACCCGAACAAGGTCAACCCGCTGGCCCCCGCCGAGATGGTCATCGACCACTCCGTGATCATCGACGTCGCCGGCCGCGCCGACGCCTTCGAGCGCAACGTCGACATCGAGTACCAGCGCAACGGGGAGCGCTACCAGTTCCTGCGCTGGGGCCAGGGTGCCTTCGACGACTTCAAGGTCGTCCCGCCCGGCACCGGCATCGTGCACCAGGTCAACATCGAGCACCTCGCGCGCACCGTCATGGTCCGGAACGGCCAGGCCTACCCCGACACCTGCGTCGGCACCGACTCGCACACCACCATGGTCAACGGCCTGGGCGTGCTCGGCTGGGGCGTCGGCGGCATCGAGGCCGAGGCCGCGATGCTCGGCCAGCCGGTCTCCATGCTCATCCCGCGCGTGGTCGGGTTCAAGCTCACCGGTGAGATCAAGCCGGGCGTGACCGCCACCGACGTGGTCCTCACCGTCACCGAGATGCTGCGCAAGCACGGTGTCGTCGGCAAGTTCGTCGAGTTCTACGGCAAGGGCGTCGCCGAGGTGCCGCTGGCCAACCGCGCCACCCTGGGCAACATGAGCCCCGAGTTCGGCTCCACCGCGGCGATCTTCCCGATCGACGAGGAGACCGTGAACTACCTGCGCCTGACCGGTCGCAGCGACGAGCAGCTCGCCCTCGTCGAGGCCTACGCCAAGGAGCAGGGCCTGTGGCACGACGCGGATGTCGAGCCGCAGTACTCCGAGTACCTCGAGCTCGACCTCGGTGACGTGGTTCCGTCCATCGCCGGCCCGAAGCGCCCGCAGGACCGGATCCTGCTGTCGGAGTCGAAGAGCGCCTTCCGCAAGGACATCCACAACTACGTGGAGGAGCACCACCCGGCCGACCACACCCAGCTCGACGAGGCCGTCGAGGAGTCCTTCCCGGCGTCCGACCCGGTCGCCCTGTCCTTCGCCGACGACGGTGCCGTGAATGTCCAGTCGGCCGCGAACGGCTCCGAGGGCCGGCCGACCAAGCCGGTCAAGGTCGTCTCCGAGGAGAAGGGCGAGTTCGTCCTCGACCACGGTGCCGTCGTGATCGCCTCCATCACCTCCTGCACCAACACCTCGAACCCGTCCGTGATGCTCGGCGCCGCGCTGCTCGCCCGCAACGCCGTCGAGAAGGGCCTGTCGGCCAAGCCGTGGGTCAAGACCTCCATGGCCCCCGGCTCGCAGGTCGTCACCGACTACTACGAGAAGGCCGGCCTGTGGCCGTACCTCGAGAAGCTCGGCTTCTACCTCGTCGGCTACGGCTGCGCCACCTGCATCGGCAACTCCGGCCCGCTGGACGAGGCGATCAGCAAGGCCATCAACGACAACGACCTGACGGCCACCGCGGTGCTCTCCGGCAACCGCAACTTCGAGGGTCGCATCTCCCCCGACGTGAAGATGAACTACCTGGCGTCCCCGCCGCTGGTCATCGCCTACGCCCTCGCCGGCACGATGGACTTCGACTTCGAGCACGACGCCCTCGGCCAGGATGCCGACGGCAACGACGTGTTCCTGAAGGACATCTGGCCCTCCGCCCAGGAGATCCAGGACACCATCGGCTCCGCGATCAGCCAGGAGATGTACGTCAAGGGCTACGCGGACGTGTTCAAGGGCGACGAGCGCTGGCGTGGCCTGCCCACCCCGGAGGGCAAGACCTTCGAGTGGGATCCCCAGTCCACCTACGTGCGTAAGCCCCCGTACTTCGAGGGCATGCCCAAGACCCCGGCTCCGGTCACGGACATCAAGGGGGCGCGGGTGCTCGCGCTGCTCGGCGATTCGGTCACCACCGACCACATCTCCCCCGCCGGCAACATCAAGGCGGGCACCCCGGCCGCGCAGTACCTCGAGGCCAACGGTGTCGAGCGCAAGGACTTCAACTCCTACGGCTCGCGGCGCGGCAACCACGAGGTGATGATCCGCGGCACGTTCGCGAACATCCGGCTGCGCAACCAGCTCCTCGACGACGTCTCGGGCGGCTACACCCGCGACTTCACGCAGGACGGCGGCCCGCAGGCGTTCATCTACGACGCGTCGCAGAACTACCAGAAGGCCGGCATCCCGCTGGTCGTGCTGGGCGGCAAGGAGTACGGCTCCGGTTCCTCGCGGGACTGGGCCGCCAAGGGCACCAGCCTGCTCGGCGTCAAGGCCGTCATCACCGAGTCGTTCGAGCGGATCCACCGCTCCAACCTCATCGGCATGGGTGTCGTCCCGCTGCAGTTCCCCGCCGGCGAGTCGGCCGCCTCGCTGAAGCTGAACGGCACCGAGGTCTACGACATCGAGGGCATCGAGAAGCTGAACGAGGGCGTCACCCCGAAGACCGTCAAGGTCACCGCGACCCGGGAGAACGGCGAGAAGGTCGTCTTCGACGCGGTCGTGCGGATCGACACCCCCGGTGAGGCGGACTACTACCGCAACGGCGGCATCCTGCAGTACGTGCTGCGCAACATGATCAAGGGCTGACGTCCGAGATCGGTTCACCGCACACGCAGTGCACCGGCGGCGGGCTCGGGACGTCTCGTCTCGGGCCCGCCGTCTCTTCCCCGAAAGGACGTTCGCGGTGCCCAAGGTCAGTGAGGACCACCTCGCCGCACGCCGGAGTCAGATCCTCGCCGGCGCGCGACGGTGCTTCGCCGAGTTCGGCTACGACGGCGCCACGGTGCGCCGCCTGGAGGACGCCACGGGACTGTCCCGCGGCGCGATCTTCCATCACTTCAAGGACAAGGACGGGCTGTTCCTGGCGCTGGCCCAGGAGGATGCGGCGCGGATGGCCGACGTCGCCGCCGAGCAGGGCCTCGTGCAGGTGATGCGGGACATGCTCGCCTCACCGGAGCAGTTCGACTGGCTCGGCACCCGGCTGGAGATCACCCGGCGCCTGCGCACCGACCCGGACTTCGCGAAGGCGTGGACACAGCACTCCGCCGAGCTGACCAAGGCGACCGTGGGCCGGCTCGAGCGGCAACGCGAAGCCGGCCGGCTGCGCGACGACGTGCCGACCGAGGTGGTGCTCAGCTACCTGGACCTGGTCCTCGACGGCCTCATCGCGCGGCTCGCCTCGGGCACCGCCGACAGCGAACTGTCGGCGGTACTGGACCTGGTCGAGGAGTCCGTGCGACGGACCGCCGCCGGCTGACCCGCTCAGGTCGAGGCGCGCGCCGCGCTCCGCCGGTTCGGTCCGCCCCGGCCACGCAGCGCTACATGGGACTCCACGAGCACGTTGTGCACGAACCCGTAGGAACGGCCCGTCTCCTGCGCCAGCGTCCGGATGCTCGCCCCGGCCTCGTAGCGGCGTTTCAGTTCTGCCTGGAGACGGTCACGCGATTCCCCCGTGACCCGTGTGCCCTTGGTCAGTACATTCCCGGCGTGCCCGGATTTGCGTGCCATCGGATCCTCCCGTCGGCTCGGCAAGGCCCCGCTTCCAGGCTAGTGGACGGGGCGAGGTGCCGGGAGGAATCGCGCAGGTCCGGGCCGCGGCCGCACCCCGCGCCGGCACGATCGGCTCCGGGTACTCCCGCGCACGGTCACGCAGGGCCGGACCTCACGCCAGCTGGATCAGCTCCAGGTACTCCTGCGACCAGTGGTCCTCGGAACCGTCCGGCAGCAGGATCACCCGCTCCGGATCGAGCGCCTCGGCCGCGCCGGGATCGTGGGTGACGAGCACGACCGCACCGGCGTAGCTGCGCAGCGCGTCGAGCACCTGCTCCCGCGAGACCGGATCGAGGTTGTTGGTCGGCTCGTCGAGCAGCAGCACGTTCGCCGCGGACGACACCAGTCCGGCCAGCGCCAGCCGGGTCTTCTCACCGCCGGACAGCGTCCCGGCCGGCTGGTCGAGCTGCGGGCCGGTGAACATGAACGCCCCGAGCAACCCCCGCAGGTCCTGCTCCCCCGCGTCCGGCGCCGCGTGCCGGATGTTCTCCCACACCGTCGCGTCGTCGTCGAGGGTGTCGTGCTCCTGGGCGAAGTAGCCGATCTTCAGGCCGTGGCCGGGCGCCAGCCGGCCCGCGTCCGGGGGCTCCACCCCCGCGAGCAGGCGCAGCAGCGTGGTCTTTCCGGCACCGTTGAGACCGAGCACGACGACGCGGCTGCCCCGGTCGATCGCCAGGTCCACACCGGTGAAGATCTCCAGCGAGCCGTACACCTTCGTCAGGCTCTCGGCCATGAGCGGGGTCTTGCCACACGGCGCCGGCTCCGGGAACCGGATCTTGGCCACCTTGTCGGCCACCCGCACCTCGTCGAGCTCGGCGAGCAGCTTGTCGGCGCGCTTGGCCATGTTCTGCGCCGCGACGGCCTTGGTGGCCTTCGCGCCGAGCTTGGCCGCCTGCTGCCGCAGGGCGGACGCCTTCTTCTCGGCGTTGGCGCGTTCGCGGCGACGGCGCGCCTCGTCGGTGGCCCGCGCGTCGAGGTACTTCTTCCAGCCCATGTTGTAGATGTCGGCCTCGCCGCGCACCGCGTCGAGGAACCACACCTTGTTCACGACGTCGGCGAGCAGGTCCACGTCGTGGCTGATGACGACCAGGCCGCCGTCGTGGTTCTGCAGGAATCCGCGCAGCCAGGTGATCGAGTCGGCGTCGAGGTGGTTGGTGGGCTCGTCGAGCAGCAGGGTGGTGGTGGACTTGCCGGAGCCGTCGGAGGCGGCGAACAGGATGCGGGCGAGTTCGACGCGGCGGCGCTGACCACCGGACAGGGTGCGCAGGGGCTGGCCCAGGACCCGGTCCGGCAGTCCGAGGCTGGTGCAGATCCGGGCGGCCTCGGACTCGGCCTCGTACCCGCCGAGCGCCGAGAAGCGTTCCTCGAGCGACCCGTACTTGCGTACCGCCCGGTCACGGACGTTCTCGTCGACGGCCTCGGCCATGACGGCCTGCTGCTTCTCCATCGCGCGCAGGATCTCGTCGAGGCCGCGGGCGGAGAGCACACGGTCCTTGGCCAGGACGTCCAGGTTGCCCTCGCGGGGATCCTGCGGCAGGTAACCGAGGTCGCCGGAGCGGACGACGGCGCCCGCGTACGGCTCGCCCTCCCCCGCGAGGATGCGCAGGGTGGTGGTCTTGCCGGCACCGTTGCGCCCGACCAGCCCGATCCGGTCGCCGGGCTGCACCCGCAGCGCCGGGCCCGGCGCCGAGAGCAGCGTCCGCACGCCGGCGCGGACTTCCAGATCGGTGGCGGTGATCACGCGTGAGGCTCCTCGGGGACGACTCGGATTGGCTGCCAATGATGCCGCAGGGGCAGGCGCACGAACCATTCATTTTACCGTGTCCACCCCGGGATGCCGGGGTGAGATGCGCTACGTTCGCCGGCATGACCACTTCCCCCGACACCTCCCCCGGCTCCGACCTCACGGGCCGCGCGGCGCTGGTCACCGGAGCGAGCCGCGGGATCGGCAAGGCGATCGCAGCGGCGCTGCTCGCCCGCGGCGCGAGCGTGGCCCTCACGGCCCGCCACGCCGAGCCGCTCG
>NZ_PCZU01000142.1:628-21674 GCF_002887785.1 Rhodococcus sp. ENV425 | reverse complement strand
CGACGAGCGGCAGACCGGTAGGAACGTGGCTCCCGAGCCACCGCCGACACAGCCGTGGGAGGGGCCGACCGGTCCGCGCTGAGCCCGAGTCAACGAGAGTGGAGGTACGGTCTGGTGTCGGTGAATCACCTGGATTCCGAGACGGATTCCGCGTCGATCGGCGGTGACGGCGAGGTCCTGCGCAGCCTGGAATCGGGCCGGGTCTTCGATCAGGCCCGCGCGGAGGCGGCCGTCCGGGAACTGTTGATCGCGGTGGGGGAGGACCCCGAGCGCGAAGGTCTGCTCGACACCCCGGCCCGCGTCGCGCGGGCGTACCGGGAGATGTTCGCCGGCCTGTACACCGACCCGGACTCGGTCCTCGACAAGACCTTCGACGAGGGCCATCAGGAACTCGTCCTGGTGCGTGACATCCCGATGTACTCCACGTGCGAGCACCACCTGGTCTCGTTCCACGGGGTCGCGCACGTGGGCTACATTCCCGGCCGCACCGGCCGGGTGACCGGGTTGTCGAAGCTGGCGCGGGTGGTGGACCTGTACGCCAAGCGCCCGCAGGTGCAGGAGCGGCTGACCAGTCAGATCGCGGATGCGCTCGTGCGCAAGCTCGATCCGGTCGGGGTGATCGTCGTCGTCGAGGCCGAGCATCTGTGCATGGCCATGCGGGGCATCCGCAAGCCCGGGGCGAGCACCACCACCTCGGCGGTGCGGGGGCTGCTGCAGTCCAACTCGGCGTCGCGCGCCGAGGCTCTGGATCTGATCCTCCGCCGGTGAGCGCGCTCCCGAACCCCGGGCGCCCGGTGGTGATGGGCGTGCTGAACGTGACCCGGGATTCGTTCTCGGACGGTGGCCGGTACCTCGACCGCGACGCGGCGATCGCGCACGGTCTGGAACTGCGCGACCTCGGCGTGGACATCGTCGACGTCGGCGGCGAATCCACCCGTCCCGGAGCGGCCCGGGTCGACCCGGAGGTCGAGGCCGGGCGCGTCGCGCCGGTCATCGCCGCCCTGAGCGCCGCCGGCATCCCCACGAGCGTCGACACCATGCGCGCGTCCGTGGCCGAGGCCGCGATCGAGGCCGGCGTCACCATCGTCAACGACGTCTCGGGTGGGCGCGCCGACTCCCGCATGGCCGCGGTCGTGGCGTCGGCAGGCGTGCCGTGGATCCTCATGCACTGGCGGCCCGCGGGCGGCTTCGTGCACGCCGGCGGGTCCACCCACTACGACGACGTGGTCCGGGAGGTCCGCGATGAGCTGATGGTGCAGGTGGATGCCGCGCTCACGGCAGGCGTGGAGCCGGCGAACATCATCCTCGATCCCGGACTCGGTTTCGTGAAGGACGCCGACCACAACTGGGAACTGCTGCACCGGCTGCCCGAGCTGACCGAGCTCGGCTACCCGGTGCTGATCGGCGCGTCGCGCAAGCGGTTCCTCGGGTCCCTGCTCGCCGCCCCTGACGGCACGATCCGGCCACCCGGCGGCCGCGAGGTGGCCACCGCGGTCGTGTCGGCGCTCGCGGCGGAGCGCGGGGCCTGGGGGGTGCGCGTGCACGACGTGCGGGCGTCGCTCGACGCCGTCGCCGTCGTCGGCGCGTGGCAGCGCGGCAGTGCGGCGGGAGGACCGGCGTGAGCGACCGGATCGAACTGCGCGGACTGCGCGTACGCGGCCACCACGGCGTGTTCGACCACGAGAAGCGCGACGGTCAGGACTTCCTGATCGACATCGTCGCGTGGCTCGATCTCGCGCCGGCCGCGGCGAGCGACGCCCTCGACGACACCCTGCACTACGGCATCCTTGCCGAGCGGGCCGCCGCGATCGTCGCGGGCCCGTCGCGGGACCTCATCGAGACCGTCGCCGGCGAGATCGCCGACGACGTCCTCACCGATCCGCGGGTCACCCGGGTCGAGGTCACCGTCCACAAGCCGTCGGCGCCGATCCCGCTGACCTTCGCGGACGTAGCGGTGGTGGTCGATCGCACCCGGAGCGGCTCGTGAGCCGGGTGGTGCTGTCCATCGGGTCGAACATCGGGGACCGGCCGGCGCACCTGCGCTCGGTCACCGAGGCCCTCGCCGACCGGATCGTGGCCGTGTCGCCGGTGTACTCGACCGCGCCGTGGGGCGGGGTCGAGCAGCAGGACTTCCTCAACGCGGTCATCGTCGCGGAGGACCCGTCACTGGACTGCCGCGGCTGGCTCGAGCTGGGCCGGCAGCTCGAGGCCGCCGCCGACCGGGTCCGGGAGCAGCGGTGGGGCCCGCGCAGCCTCGACGTCGACGTGGTCACCTGCCACGACTCGGACGGCAGCGAGGTGCTCAGCGACGATGCCGAACTGACCCTGCCGCATCCGCGCGCCCACCTGCGCGCCTTCGTGCTCGTCCCGTGGTGGGACGTCGAACCCCAGGCGACGCTGACGGTCGACGGCACGCGACGACCGTTGACGGAGTGGCTCGCCGCTCTCGACGTCGACGAACGCGAAGGGGTGCGCCGCACCGAGTACCGGCTGGAGCCGCCGCGGTGATGAAGGCGACGCGTATCCGGGACCTGCTGGCGCTGGCGGTGCTCGCCGCCGTCGCGGCGTGGTTGCTGGCGCGCGGCCTGTACGGCACGTTGCCGCCGATCCCCGTCTACGCGGGGGCGTCGCTGTACCCGGTGGCGATCGTCGAGGTGGTGCTGGCGTTCATGATCCGTTCCCGGGTGGGCAAGCACGAGATCGGCGACGGGCCGCACCAGTTGCATCCCATCACGGCGGCCCGCGCGGTGGCGCTGGCGAAGGCGTCGGCTCTGGTCGGGGCGGCCAGCGCGGGCATCTGGGCAGGATTCCTGCTGTACCTGGTTCCGCAGCGGCCGGTGCTGCAGGCCGCGGTCGAGGACAGCGCCGGGGTGATCGTCGGGCTGCTCGCCGGCGTGGCGCTCGCGGCTGCCGCGCTGTGGCTCGAACACTGTTGCCGGACACCGGAAGACCCGGACGAGCCCGCGACCTGACCGGGGCGGCGAATCCTGTGCGCTCGACTCTCGGGACCCGGCGGCCGCGCCCAGTAGTCTGGAACGCATGGGGACTCCGGTGCGAACGAGGAAGGGCCGTCGGTCACGGCGCAGCGCGAGTTCTGTGATCGTGGCGGCGCTGCTCGCCCTGGCGTTGATCGCGTCGCTGTTCCTGGTCTTCAGCGACAGCGTCCAGCTGCTGCGCGTCGGTCTGGTCGTCGCGTTGTGGGCCGCCACCGTCGGCGCGATCGCGATGACGAAGTACCGTCGCGAGTCGGCGCTGGACCGTGCCAAGGTCCGGGATCTGCAGACCGTGTACGAGTTGCAGCTCGAACGGGAGATCGCGGCGCGGCGGGAGTACGAGCTGACCGTCGAGGAGAAGGTCAGATCGGAGCTGCGGATCGATGCCGACCAGATGGCGGCCCTGCGCGCCGAGCTCGGTGCCCTGCGCCGCAACCTCGAGGTGCTCTTCGAGGGCCGACTGCCCGAGGACCGTGCGGCGTTGTGGGCGGGCCGGGGACAACTGCAGGAGCTCGGCGGCGGGAACTTCCGGGTGACGGCCGCGCCCCGTCCGGCGGGCCCGTTCTTCGCCTCGCCCGACGACGAGCCGGTGACCGCCGAGACCACGGTGGTCACCGACGGCGACACGACGACGGCCGTGCCCCGCCGGCCGGCGGGCGCGACGGCCGCTCCCGGCGGATCCGAGGATACGGAACGGCGGGACCGGGCCGAGCCGGAGGAACCGGCCGAACCGGAGGGCCGGGCCGAGTCCGGGTCGCAGCCGGAGGAACCCGAGGAGCAGGCCGAGGCGGACGACGACGCCGAGCCCACGGGCCGACGCGCCCGGCGACGGCGGCCGGACGGTGCCGGCGAGGGGGCACACAGCCAGGGCCGCACGGTCGCGGAGATCCTCGCCGCCCTGTCCGCCGAGCGCTGAGCGTTCGCCGCGCCGGGTGAGGCGCAGATCACGTTCCCCGGCCATGGCCGGGGTTGCTCGGGCCGCGCTATTGTCGGTCGGAACGTCTGGTACCCGCCGAGCGGGACTGGAACGAACGAGAGGACTCCCGTGACCTCCTTCGGGATCACAAACGAGCCTGCGCCTGCACGACTGACGGTCGGAATCGTTTCCGCCGGGCGGGTGGGCACGGCGATCGGCGCGGCACTCGAACGCGTCGGCCACCTGGTCGTGGCCTGTTCCGCGGTATCCGAACTGTCCAAGCACCGCGCCCGCACCCGGCTTCCGGACACCGAGGTTCTCCCCGTCGACGAGGTCGCCGCCCGCTGCGACCTGCTGCTCCTCGCCGTTCCGGACTCGGAACTCGGCTCGCTCGTCCGCGGGCTCGCCGCCACCGGCTCCGTCTCGCGCGGCACGATCGTCGCCCACACGTCCGGCGCGAACGGCGTCGGCATCCTCGCTCCGCTCACCGAGCAGGGCATCGTGCCGCTCGCCATCCACCCGGCGATGACCTTCACCGGCCACGACGAGGACACTGCCCGGCTCGCCTCGGCGTGCTTCGGCATCACGGCTGCCGACGACATCGGCTACGCGATCGCCCAGTCCCTCGTGCTCGAGATCGGTGGCGAACCGGTGCGCGTCCGCGAGGAGCGGCGCGCGCTGTACCACGCCGCGCTCGCGCACGGCAGCAACCACCTCGTCACCCTCGTGGTGGATGCGGTGGAGGCGCTGCGGGTGGCGCTCGAGGGCGACGAACTGCTCGGCCAGCAACTCGTCGACGACGCGCCCGGCGGTGTCGCCGAGCGGGTGCTGCAGCCGCTGTTGTCGGCGGCCCTCGACAACGCGTTGCGCCGCGGGCCGTCCGCGCTGACCGGACCAGTCGCCCGCGGCGACGCACAGGCCGTGGCCACGCACCTGCGGGTGCTCGGGGAGGTCGATCCCCGGATCGCTGCCGGATACCGCGCGATGTCCCTGCGATCCGCGCAGCGCGCCGGAGCGAAACCCGAACTGATGGAGATCCTCGAAGGGGCTGATCACGGTGAGTGAATCGCAACAGGGCGGCTACGTGCGCGGCGAACTGACCGTGCACCACGACCCCGCCGCCCTGACCAAGGTCACCAAGGCGCTGCGTGGTGTCGGCCGCACGGTCGCCCTCGTGCCGACGATGGGCGCCCTGCACGCCGGTCACCTGGAGCTCGTGCGGCAGGCGAAGCTCACCGGTGCCGTGGTGGTGGTGTCCGTCTTCGTCAATCCGTTGCAGTTCGGGGCCGGTGAGGATCTCGATGCCTACCCGCGCACCCTCGACGCCGACCTGGAGCTGCTGCGGGAGGCCGGCGTCGAGCTGGCGTTCGTGCCGTCGGTGTCCGCGATGTACCCGAAGGGCCGGCGGACCGTGATCCACCCGGGGCCGTTGGGGGCGGAGCTCGAGGGTGGCAGCCGCCCGACGCATTTCGCGGGGATGCTCACGGTGGTGGCGAAGCTGCTGCAGATCGTCGCCCCCAATGTCGCCTTCTTCGGCGAGAAGGACTACCAGCAGCTCGCCCTGATCCGGCAGATGGTGGAGGACCTCAACTTCGACGTCCGCATCGTGGGCGTGCCCACGGTGCGTGAGCAGGACGGGCTGGCGCTGTCCTCACGCAACCGCTACCTGGATCCGGAACAGCGCCGGGTCGCCACCGTGCTGTCCGCGGCGCTGGTCGCCGGGGCGCACGCCGCCGCCGGCGGTCCCGAGGCGGTGCTCACCACCGCGCGCGAGGTGCTCGCCGCCGCGCCCGAGGTGGAGCTGGACTACCTCGAGCTGCGCGGCGTGGACCTCGGGCCCGCGCCGGAACGCGGCGACGGCCGGCTGCTGATCGCCGCGCGGATCGGCACCACCCGGCTCATCGACAACGTCGGTGTCGCGATCGGCACCGGATTCCTCGAACGCGAGACCGGCCCGGTCGACGCGTCCACCCCCGACGACCTGCTCACTCGCCGATAGCGCGACCGGCCCGAAAAAGCTGAGGAGACACCATGTTCCGCACGATGATGAAGTCGAAGATCCACCGCGCCACGGTGACCCACGCCGATCTGCACTACGTGGGTTCGGTAACCGTCGACCAGGACCTGATGGACGCCGCCGACCTGCTCGAGGGCGAGCAGGTCGCCATCGTCGACATCGACAACGGCAACCGTCTCGAAACCTATGTCATCGCGGGCGAGCGCGGCTCCGGCATCATCGGGATCAACGGTGCGGCAGCGCGTCTCGTGAGTCCCGGTGATCTCGTCATCCTCATCGCCTACGGCGTGATGAACGAGCAGGAGTGCCGCGACTACGACCCGCGCGTGGTGTTCGTCGACGCGGACAACCGGCAGGTCGAACTCGGCAACGATCCGGCGCACGCGCCGGAGGGTTCCGGCCTGATCACCCCGCGCATGCTCGCCACTCTCGACTCCGGTTCGTTGGTGTAGCAGTGCTCCTCGCTGTCGACGTTCGGAACACGAACGTCGTCCTGGGCCTGTTCACCGGCAGCGGCTCGCACGCGAAGCTGTTGCGGGACTGGCGGATGCGCACCGATCCGCGCATGACCGCCGACGAGCTCGCGCTCATCTTCCGTGGTCTGCTCGGCGGGTACGCCGACCAGATCACCGGCGTGACCGCGTTGTCCACGGTGCCGTCGGTGCTGCGCGAGATCCGGGTGATGCTGGGCCGCTACTGGGAACACGTGCCGCACGTGGTCGTCGAGCCGGGTGTGCGCACCGGGGTGCCGCTGCTCGTCGACAACCCCAAGGAGGTCGGCGCCGATCGCATCGTCAACAGCCTTGCGGCACATCACTTCTACGACCGGCCGTGCATCGTGGTCGACTTCGGGACGTCCACGTGCGTGGACGTGGTCTCGGCGAAGGGCGAGTTCCTCGGCGGCATCATCGCCCCCGGCATCGAGGTGTCGATGGACGCGCTGGCCTCCCAGTCCGCGGCGCTGCGCAAGGTGGAACTGCTGCGCCCGCGCGCCGTGGTCGGCAAGAACACCGTCGAATGCATGCAGTCCGGTGCGGTTTTCGGATTCGCCGGGATGGTCGACGGGCTGGTGCGCCTGGTGCGTGCCGAGCAGCGCGGATTCGAGGGTGACGACGTCGCGGTCATCGGGACCGGCGACCGTGCGCCGTTGATCATGCCGGAGTCCGAGACGCTCGAGCACCACGAACCGGACCTGACGCTGGAGGGCCTGCGCCTGGTGTACGAGCGCAATCTCGCACGGCGCGGCGCCCGATCTGCCGCCGTGGGTTCCGCCCGCCGCGATCCTGTGCAAGAATAGTCGCCGTGATCCGCTGCATGAGCGCCCAGGAGTGTTGTCGAGGCTGACGTCCGCCTCGATCGTTCACACATACCTGGAGTCACCCTCATGCGCACTGCGCTTGCTGCATCCTTCGTCGCCGCACCCGTTCACACTCTCCCGCTCACCACCGAGCGCACCTATCCGGCCGGGCTGGCCGCGACCGTCGCGCGCGGCGCGGTGGTCGTCGACATCCGCACCCACGCCGAACGCGCCGTCCAGGGCACCCTGCCCGGGGCGCTGGCCATCTCCGCCGAGCTGCTGCCCCGGCGCCTGCATCCCACCAGCGACGAGCGTCTGGCGGTGGCCGTCGACCGCGACGTCGAGTGGGTCGTGGTCTCGGCCTCCGGCGCGGAGACCGACGCCGTCGTCGCCGCGCTGCAGGCGCTCGGGCTGCGCCGCGTCACCGGCCTCGTCGGCGGGTACGCGGCCCTCGCGGCGGCCGGGGCGACCGATGCGATCGCCGCGGCCCCGCACGTCGAGGACGACGTGGCGCGCGTGACCGCGCACTGACCCGGCGGGCGCCGGCGCCCCGGGCACCTCGGCCCTGCGCAGGCGCTGGTCCTGCGCAGGCGCTCGAGGCGGTCCGATAGTCTGGTCACCCGTGAGTGATGCACCCGTTCAGCAGTCCGACGACACCCCCGAGCAGATCCGCATCCGCCGCGAGAAGCGCGAACGGATCCTGGCGCAGGGCAAGGACGCGTACCCCGTCGTCGTGCCCCGCACTCACACCCTCGCGGAGATCCGGGAGAAGTATCCGGACCTCGAGCCCGACACGACGACCGGGGAACAGGTCGGCGTCGCGGGCCGGGTCATCTTCTTCCGCAACACGGGCAAGCTGTGCTTCGCCACGTTGCAGGAGGGCGACGGCACCCAGTTGCAGGCGATGATCAGCCTCAACGGCGTCGGCGAGGAGTCCCTTGCGGCGTGGAAGCACGACGTGGACCTGGGCGACTTCGTGTTCGTGCACGGCGAGGTGATCAGCTCTCGGCGCGGCGAGCTCAGCGTCATGGCGGACTCGTGGCAGATGGCCGCCAAGGCCCTGCGGCCGCTGCCGGTGGCGCACAAGGAGATGAACGAGGAGACCCGGGTCCGGCAGCGCTACGCCGACCTGATCGTGCGTCCCGAGGCCCGCGCCAACGCCCGCATGCGTGTCGCGGTGGTGCGCGAGTTGCGCAACGCGCTCGAGCGGCGCGGCTTCCTCGAGGTCGAGACCCCGATGCTGCAGACCCTGCACGGCGGCGCGACGGCCCGTCCGTTCGTCACCCATTCGAACGCCCTCGACATGGATCTGTATCTGCGCATCGCGCCGGAGCTGTTCCTCAAGCGCTGCGTGGTGGGCGGCATCGAGAAGGTCTTCGAGATCAACCGCAACTTCCGCAACGAGGGTGCCGACTCCACGCACTCGCCCGAATTCGCGATGCTCGAGACGTACGAGGCGTACGGCACGTACGACGATTCGGCGACGATGACCCGGGAACTCATCCAGGAGGTGGCGATGGCGGTGTTCGGCACCCACGTCGTCACCCTCGCCGACGGCACCGAATACGACCTCGGCGGCGAGTGGAAGACGATGGAGATGTACCCGTCGCTGTCGGCGGCCATCGGAACCGAGGTCACGCCCGGCACGTCGCTGGAGGAGCTGCACGCCCTCGCCGATCGGGTGGGTCTCGAGGTCCCGGAAGGCAAGGGCTGGGGCCACGGAAAGCTCGTCGAGGAGTTGTGGGAGCACCAGTGCGGCGACCAGTTGCACGAGCCGACGTTCGTGCGGGACTACCCCGTCGAGACCTCGCCCCTCACGCGGCAGCACCGCAGCAAGAACGGCGTGACCGAGAAGTGGGATCTGTACGTGCGCGGTTTCGAACTCGCCACCGGTTACTCGGAACTCGTCGACCCCGTGATCCAGCGGGAGCGGTTCGTCGACCAGGCGCGGCTCGCCTCGGCCGGTGACGACGAGGCGATGGTTCTCGACGAGGACTTCCTCGCGGCGATGGAACAGGGTATGCCTCCGACGACCGGAACCGGCATGGGAATCGACCGTTTGCTGATGGCGCTGACGGGCCTCGGAATCCGGGAAACAATCCTGTTCCCAATTGTTCGCCCGGCGAGGTAATTGATCGCATTCGTTTTCCGTATTGCCATGAATTGATTCCCGGGTATTGTTGTCTCGTACCGCGGGGGGCCGCGCTTCTTCATTCGAGAGGATTTGCAGCACATGGCAAAGAAGGTCACCGTTACCCTGATCGACGACGTGGACGGGGAGACGGCGGCGGACGAGTCCGTGGAATTCGGGCTCGACGGAGTCACCTACGAGATCGATCTGTCGGAAGACAACGCGGCCAAGCTCCGGGAGGAATTGGAGTTCTGGGTCACTCATGCCCGCAAGGTGGGTGGCCGTAAGCGCGCGAAGGTCGTGCCCACCGCGCCCGCTCCCCGCAAGTCTTCTCGCGGCGGCACGGACCGGGAACGTACCGCGGAAATTCGGGAATGGGCCCGCAACAACGACATGCCCGTCTCGGCCCGAGGCCGTATCTCCGCCGAAATCATCGAGGCTTACAACAAGGCGCACTGAGCCGGAAGCGTCGCCTTCCGTCCGACCGAGGCGATATCCGCGACAACTGTCGCGGATATCGCCTCGTCGTCGTGCCTCGCGGAATTCTTTGTTATTCGTTCGAAAAAAGAAACGGTCGGTCGGAACGGGACGTCGCCGGAAGTGGAGACAGTCGGGAAGCGGAGACAGTCGGGAATCGGAGACAGTCGGGAATCGGAGACAAGGGTCACACCCGCTCGGTATCCCGTCCGTCGCGGCGGAAACGGCGGTATCCCCGGGTAGCGTGTCGGCCATGGGAGAGCGGATTGCCGTCCCGGGTGAGACGTGCTGGCGGGTCGATCGTGCCGATCGCCTCGCCTGCATTGTCGACGCCGCCGACTATTTCCGATACGCCAAGTCGGCGATGCTGCAGGCACGGCGGCGGATCCTCCTGATCGGGTGGGACTTCGACACGAGGATCAAGCTCGAACCCGACCGGAAGACCCTCGAAGGCCCGAACCGGCTGGGCGCATTCCTCAAGTGGCTGCCGCACCGGCACCCGGATCTCGAGGTGTTCCTGCTGAAGTGGAACATCGGCGCATTCGCAGCCATCGGGCGCGGGATGACACCGGTCTTCGTGCTCAACTGGATGAGCGACCCGCGGCTCCGGCTCGAAATCGACGGCGCCCATCCCGTGGGAGCGGCACACCACCAGAAGATCATCGTGATCGACGACGCCGTCGCGTTCTGTGGGGGCATCGACATGACCGTCGATCGCTGGGACACCAGCGAGCATCCCGACCACAGCCGCTACCGGCGGGAGCCGAACGGCCGTCGGTACGGACCGTGGCACGACGTGACGACCGCGGTGGACGGCGCGGCCGCCCGCGCGATCGGCGAACAGGCTCGCGCCCGGTGGAAGGCGGCAACGGGGGAGGACCTCGAGCCGGTCGACACCGGGCACACCATCTGGCCCGACGGGCTGCGCCCGGCCCTGCGCGACGTCGATGTCGCCGTCGCACGGACCCTCCCCGAACTCGGCGACCGGGCGGAGGTCCGGGAGATCGAGGCCCTCTACCTGGCGGTGATCGCCGGCGCCCGCCGCACGCTCTACCTGGAGAGCCAGTACCTGGCGTCCCGGACGCTCGCCGAGGCCCTCGCGAAGCGGCTGCGGGAACCGGACGGCCCGCAGATCGTGCTGGTGCTGCCGCGCAACGCCGAGGGCTGGCTCGAGCAGAAGGCGATGGACGGCGCCCGCCGCAAGTTGCTGCACCTGCTGTGGAACGCCGACGTCCACGGCCGGTTCGCCGCCTACTACCCCGTCACCGCGGGCGGGGCGCCGATCTATGTGCACGCCAAGGTCGTCGTCATGGACGACGTGCTGCTGCGCATCGGCTCGTCGAACCTGAACAACCGGTCCCTGGGCTTCGACACCGAGTGCGATCTCTTCGTCGAAGCGGACCACGAGGGCGACCACATCAGCCGCGCGGTGGTCGAGATGCGGGAGCGCCTGCTGTCCGAGCACCTCGGGGTGTCCCCGGCCGACGTCGCGTCCGCCGTCCGGTCCGAAGGTTCGCTCGTCGCCGCGGTGGAGCGGTTGCGCGGACCCGGTCGGACCCTCGCGCTCTTCGAGCCGGGCACCGTCGCCGACGAGGACAGCCCCCTCGCGGAGAACGAACTCGTCGACCCGGAACGCGCCCCGCAGCGCATCGGACGGCGCATTCGCCAGCTGATGCCCCGCTGAGCAGCGTGTTCGCTGCTGGCGTACACGGAGGCGGGAACGCCGTGCCGACGTGCAGCGTTACCCCTCGTGACCGGAGTTGCCGCCGGCGCCGATCGGGTGGAGGGGCAGCGCCTCGAAACGGCGGCAACTAGAGTGTCAAGTGGGGTCGTGGAACCTGGTTCCACTCGACGACTCGAGTGCCGGAGCGAAACGCGGCAGCCGGGTCCGGAACGATCCGCGTACCGGACCTGTCGGCCGGAGAGTGTGAGGGAGTGCGATGTTCGAAAGGTTCACCGATCGCGCGCGGCGCGTCGTCGTCCTGGCTCAGGAAGAGGCCAGGATGCTCAACCACAACTACATCGGCACGGAGCACATTCTCCTGGGCCTCATTCACGAAGGCGAGGGCGTAGCGGCCAAGTCGCTCGAATCTTTGGGGATCTCCCTCGAAGGCGTCCGCAGCCAGGTCGAGGAGATCATCGGCCAGGGACAGCAGGCCCCGTCGGGCCACATCCCGTTCACGCCCCGTGCCAAGAAGGTGCTCGAGCTCAGCCTGCGTGAGGCGCTGCAGCTCGGACACAACTACATCGGTACCGAGCACATCCTCCTCGGCCTCATCCGCGAGGGCGAGGGCGTCGCGGCACAGGTGCTCGTCAAGCTCGGTGCGGACCTGAACCGGGTGCGCCAGCAGGTCATCCAGCTGCTCTCCGGGTACCAGGGCAAGGAGCCCCAGGAATCCGGCACCAGCCGTGGCGAGGCCGGCACCCCGTCGACGTCGCTGGTGCTCGACCAGTTCGGCCGCAACCTCACGCAGGCCGCGCTCGAGGGCAAGCTCGACCCCGTCATCGGTCGCGCCAAGGAAATCGAGCGCGTCATGCAGGTCCTGAGCCGCCGCACCAAGAACAACCCGGTGCTCATCGGCGAGCCGGGCGTCGGCAAGACCGCCGTCGTCGAGGGCCTGGCGCAGGCCATCGTCAACGGCGAGGTCCCCGAGACGCTCAAGGACAAGCAGCTGTACACCCTCGACCTCGGTTCGCTGGTCGCGGGCAGCCGCTACCGCGGTGACTTCGAGGAACGCCTGAAGAAGGTGCTCAAGGAGATCAACAGCCGCGGCGACATCATCCTGTTCATCGACGAGCTGCACACGCTCGTCGGCGCGGGTGCCGCCGAGGGCGCCATCGACGCGGCGTCGATCCTGAAGCCGAAGCTGGCGCGCGGCGAGCTGCAGACCATCGGTGCCACCACCCTCGACGAGTACCGCAAGTACATCGAGAAGGACGCCGCGCTCGAGCGCCGGTTCCAGCCGGTGCAGGTGGGCGAGCCGACGGTCGAGCACACCATCGAGATCCTCAAGGGCCTGCGCGACCGGTACGAGGCGCACCACCGCGTGTCCATCACCGACAAGGCGCTGGTCGCCGCGGCGAGCCTGGCCGACCGCTACATCAACGACCGCTTCCTGCCGGACAAGGCGATCGACCTCATCGACGAGGCCGGTGCGCGCATGCGCATCCGCCGGATGACCGCGCCGCCGGACCTGCGCGAGTTCGACGACAAGATCGCCGACGCGCGCCGGGAGAAGGAGTCCGCGATCGACGCGCAGGACTTCGAGAAGGCCGCGAACCTGCGCGACAAGGAGAAGCAGCTCGTCGCGCAGCGCGCCGAGCGCGAGAAGCAGTGGCGCGCCGGTGATCTCGACGTCATCGCCGAGGTCGACGAGGAGCAGATCGCCGAGGTCCTCGCCAACTGGACCGGTATCCCGGTGTTCAAGCTCACCGAGGAGGAGACCACCCGTCTGCTCCGCATGGAGGACGAGCTGCACAAGCGGATCATCGGCCAGGAGGACGCCGTCAGGGCTGTCGCCAAGGCGATCCGGCGTACCCGCGCCGGCCTGAAGGACCCGAAGCGTCCCGCCGGTTCGTTCATCTTCGCCGGCCCGTCCGGCGTCGGTAAGACCGAGCTGTCGAAGGCGCTCGCGAACTTCCTGTTCGGCGAGGACGACGCGCTCATCCAGATCGACATGGGCGAGTTCCACGACCGGTTCACCGCGTCGCGGCTCTTCGGTGCCCCTCCGGGCTACGTCGGCTACGAAGAGGGCGGCCAGCTCACCGAGAAGGTGCGCCGCAAGCCGTTCTCCGTGGTCCTGTTCGACGAGATCGAGAAGGCCCACCAGGAGATCTACAACACCCTCCTGCAGGTCCTCGAGGACGGCCGCCTCACCGACGGCCAGGGACGCACGGTCGACTTCAAGAACACCGTGCTGATCTTCACCTCGAACCTCGGTACCGCCGACATCTCGAAGGCGGTCGGCCTGGGCTTCACCAAGGGCTCCGGCGCCGAGTCGAACTACGAGCGGATGAAGCTCAAGGTCAACGACGAGCTGAAGAAGCACTTCCGGCCCGAGTTCCTCAACCGCATCGACGACATCATCGTCTTCCACCAGCTCACGCAGGATCAGATCATCCAGATGGTGGACCTGATGATCGGCCGCGTCGAGGTGCAGCTGAAGAACAAGGACATGGGCATCGAGCTCACCGAGAAGGCGAAGTCGCTGCTCGCGAAGCGGGGCTTCGATCCGGTCCTCGGCGCCCGGCCGCTGCGCCGCACGATCCAGCGCGAGATCGAGGACCAGCTCTCGGAGAAGATCCTCTTCAACGAGATCGGCCCCGGCCAGATCGTCCTGGTCGACGTCGAAGGCTGGGACGGCGAGGGTGCCGGGGAGAACGCGAAGTTCACCTTCACCCCGAGCGAGAAGCCGGCCGCGGTGCCCGACACCCCGGCGGTGGCCCTGGCCAAGGACGCCGAGTAGTCCTGCTCCGACGAACGCCGACGGGCGGCACCCACTGCGGGTGCCGCCCGTCGGCGTTGGTGTGTCGGGATCAGCGCCGCCAGGCCGCGGTGTCCCGCCCGGACCAGTTCGCGAGCCGCTCGACGGGGCTCGCGTCCGGCGCCGGCTCGACGGCCGCGCCGAAGGGAACCCGTCCGCCGCGCACGGAGGCGGGGATCTTGCTGCGCGCGACGACGAACGCGGCCTCCACGAGCACCGGATCCGGCTCGGCCGGCAGTCCCGTGGCGACGGCGAGATCCCAGCCGTGCACGAGGGCCTCGTTGAGATTGCTCAGCACCGCGGCGCGGCCGGGCACCGTTCCCCACGGCGCGACGACGGGCCGGTCGAGCAGGTCGTCGTCGCTCCACACCTTCCGGTAGTGGGCCTGCGCCCGCTCGAGTTCGGCGCGCCACGCGTCGTCGGGCACGCCGGTCAGGAACTCCGGAACGCTCAGCGGGTCGCCGTCGCTGCCGATCACGCGGCCGCGATCGACGGTGGCGACGAGGTGGCCGAGCAGCGCGCGCACGTCGTAGTCCGGGCAGGGCGTCGGGTCGGTCATCTGCTCGGGGCGGACCTCGTCGATCAGCGTGGCCACCCACGCCAGGGCGTCGCGGTAGAGGGGACGGGGGTCGGACGCGGTGCTCATGTCGGGCCTTTCGGTCGTGTGGTTGCTGCCGGACACGATCCTGCACGCGAAACACGACACCTCCTGTCATGTATTTCTGGGAGAGTTCGGCAGGTGCGAGCCGATCGGTTGCTGTCCCTGGTCCTGCTGCTGCGACACCGCGGCCGGATGACCGCGCCCGCGATCGCCAGGGAACTCGAGGTCTCGGTGCGCACCGTGCTGCGCGACGTCGAGGCCCTGTCGGCGGCCGGGATCCCCGTCTACGCCGAACGCGGACGCGACGGCGGTTTCGCGCTGCTCCCCGGCTTCACCACCGACCTGACCGGCCTGACCGTCGACGAGGCAACCGCCCTGCTCGCGGCGAGCGCGTCGGCCACCCCCGACTCGCTCGGCATGGCCTCCGCGTTCGCCTCGGCGATGCGGAAGGTGACCGTCGCGCTGCCCGAGGCGCAGCGCACCGCCGCCGCGCGGGTCGGGGAGCGGATCGTCGTCAGCTCGTCGGGGTGGGTGGTCGATCACCGGCGGGACGAGCACCTCGGCGTCGTCCAGCAGGCCGTGTTCACCGATCGCCGCCTGCGCATCCGCTACCGCTCCCGTGGCGCCGAGGCGCGGTGGCGGACGGTCGACCCGCTCGGGCTGGTCAGCGCGGCGGCCGCTGGTATCTGGTGGCGCTGCATCGCGGCGCCGAACGCACCTACCGCCTCTCCCGCATGGAACGGGTGCAACCGCTCGACACCGCGGCTCACCGCCCACCCGACGTCGACCTCGCCCGGATCTGGCAGCGGCGCCGCACCGAGTTCCGGTCCGGTCTGGGCACGGTCACCGCCGCGGTGCGGATCCGGGACCGGCGCCGGGAAGACCTCGCGGCGATCGCGATCCGCGTCGTCGCGCAGCGGCCCACCGGCGACGGCTGGTGGGAGGCCGAGGCGGAGTTCGGCGGGGCCACCCACGCCGGCGCCGCGATGTGGCAACTCGGCGACGACGCCGAGCTGCTCGGGCCGCCCGAACTCCGGGAGCAGGTCCGGTCGTCGGCCGAGCGCCTCGCCGAGCGGCACCGGTAGCCCGGCCCGTCACCGCGCCACTGCGGTTCTCGTCGCCGCATCGCCGCGGTCCGGGACGCGAGGGGCGGCGACGAACGCCTCCTCCGCGATCTGGGCCGCGTAGACCGCCGGGTCGATCCGCGCGACGAGGTCGGCGGTCTGGGTCGCCATGGCCCGCAGCGCGGTGAGTTTGCGGTCGAGCGCGAGCCCGTGCAGCCGGACGTGGAGCGCGAGCCGCTCTTCGCGCACGCCCGTGGGGCGCTCGTCGCTCATGTACATGCCCCATTCCTCGTAGAGGTCCCGGAACCGGTCGAGATGCTCCACGGTGGGGGTGGCGTACAGCAGCCGGGAACGGCAACCGCGGTCACGCCAGGCCCGGGTGACCCAGCGGTGCACGGCGGTGTGGTCGGGGTGGTAGGTCATCCCGTCGGCACCGAAGGTCAGGATCGTGCCGGGGCGGACGTCGTCGAGGAGCCGTCCGGCCCACGCGAGACCGGTGTCCTCGTGCTCGGCGAGGGCACCGTCCGGCAGGCCGAGGACGTGGTGCTCCTCGACACCGAGGACGGCCATGGCGGCGGCCGCTTCCCAGCGGCGGACCCGGCCCAGCCGCTCCGGAGGCCACGAGCGGGGGTCGGCGGTTCCGTGCTCGCCGGCGGTGGCCGAGGCGCACACGACGCGCCGGCCGTCGTCGCGGGCGGCGGCCATGACGCCGGCGGCGAGGTAGGTCTCGTCGTCGGGGTGGGCCCAGATCGACAGGATCGTCCCGGACAGGGGCAGGGATGTCGTCGCGTTCATGCCTCTCACGGTCCGTGCGGGCCCTGCCCCGGCGCTCCCGCGCGCTCTCGGCGCGCTGGGATCCGGTGGGAGCGCGGTGAGAGCAGGCGGGCGCATCGTCGTGGCCATGGACACCACACTCACCATGAACCCCACCCGGAACCGGACCGCGGCCGAGTTGCCGACCGAGATGCTGGAGCGGTTCCGATCCCGTGCCGGCGAATTCGACCGGTCCAACTCCTACTTCGACGAGGACCTCGTCGAGCTGCGGGCCGCCGGCTATCTCGCCGCCGCCGTACCCACCCGCTACGGGGGATGGGGCCTCGATCTGGCCCGGCTGGCCGCGAGCCAGCGGCGCCTCGCCCGCTACGCCCCGGCGACCGCGCTGGCGATGACGATGCACTCCTACTGGATCGGGATCGCCACCGAACTGGAACGCACGGGCGACACATCGCTCCGCTGGATCCTGGAGGCCGCGGTGGCCGGCGACGTGTTCGCCGCCGGACACGCCGAGACGGGCAACGACATCCCGGTGCTGCTGTCGACGTGCCGGGCGCAGCGCGTGGCGGGCGGCTACCGGCTCACCGGCCGCAAACAGTTCGGCTCCAACGGTCCGGCGTGGCGGTGGCTCGGCGCGCACGCCGTCGACGCGGACGCGGCGGGCGGGCCGCACATCGTGCACGCCTTCGTCGAACGAGGCAGCGCGGGGGTGAAGGTCGTGCAGACGTGGGACACCCTCGGCATGCGGCCGACGCAGAGCCACGACACGGTTCTCGACGACGTCTTCGTGCCCGACGACCGCATCGGGCGGGTCGTCCCCGCGGGCGACGGCAGCGACCCGTTCCTCGTGGCGATGACGATGTGGCCGCTCTCGCTCATGGCGGCGGTGTACCTGGGGATCGCCGACCGCGCCCTGGAACTCGCCGTCCGCAGCGCCCGGCGCAAGACCTCGGTGGCGATCGAGCGGGGCGCGTACGCGTACAACCCGTTCGTGCAGCACCAGGTCGCGGAGATGTATCTCGAGCTGGACGCCGCCTCGGCGACGCTCGACCGGTTCGTCGCGGACTGGGTGGCCGGCACGGACCACGGCGACGAGTGGGTGCCCAAGGTGTATGCGATGAAGTGGCGGGCGGTGGAAGCGGCCAAACGGGTCGTCGACATCGCCCTCGACGTGGCCGGTGGCGCCGGCATGTTCACCGGGAACGAGCTCGAACGCCTCTACCGCGACGTGCGGTGCGGGGGATTCCACCCCGGCAACGACGCGCTCACCCACGAACTCGTCGGCAAGTCGCTGCTCGGCATTCTCGGCGAACAGCCCAGGTGGTGAGGTCGCGGCTCCCGGTCCGGGCGGTCACAGCGCGCGGAGCGCATGCTCGGCGGCGGCCTCGCCGTCGAGCATCGCGCCGTGTCGTCGCGCCGCCTCGTACGCGTCGTCGCCGAGCGCGGCGCGCAGTCGCGCGCCGAGCTCGTCCAGGGCCACCTCGTCGGCGCCGAAGATGCGATGACCGGCCGCGGTCGCGCGCACGGCCCCCTCGAGCACCGCGGCGTCGCGGTAGCGGTCCAGGCGTTCGAGAAGCCCGGCGATCGAGCGCAGCATCGTCCACTGCGTCGACCACATCCCGGCGCGCCGCCAGTGCGGGATCAGGCGCCGGTACTCGTCGGCGGCGGCCGCCGGGTCACCGATCCGCGCGTCGATGGACGCCTTCGACGCGCCGGCGAGACCGGTCACGAACGAGGCGTTCGTCTGTTCCGCGATGTCCAGTGCCCGAGCGAAGCGCGCGCGGGCCCGTTCGACGTCGACTGCCAGATCCGCCTCCCCGGCGCAGTGCCAGACATACGCGGCGTGCGGGGTGCGTGCGTCGGCGACCTCGGCGAGGAGGGCGTCGGCCTGCTCGACGGCGGCCGGGTCACCCGCATAGCCCAACGGCAGCAGCTCGGTGGCACGCGCCATGAGCCGCTGCGCCGGGTCGTTCGCGGCGGCCGCGGCGGCCCGCCGGTACCAGGCGGCGGCCTCGTCGAGATGCCCCTCGAACAACTCGTAGCTCCCGCGAACGGTCATCGCCTCCGCCGCCGGCTCGGTCTTCGCCCGCTCGACGGCGCGCAACGCAGCGGCGCTGAGCCGGCCCGTCTCGGCCACGTCGCCGGACATCCATGCCGCGTAGGCGGCCACCACCCGCACGCGCGCGGCGAACGGGCTCCGGCCCTCCGGATCGGCGTCGATCACCAGCCGCGCCCAGCCCAGCACGTCCGGTCGCAGCCGGAAGATCCCGTAGTCCAGCAGGGCATTGACGAGACGACCCGCGAGCGCGACCTCGTCGTGGTCGAGCAACCAGCCGAGCGCGCTGCGCAACTCCGGTACGGCGGCATCGATCTGCGCCAGGACCTGCTCGCCCGGCTGCAGCAGTCGTGAATCCGCCCGGTCGACCCAGTCGGCCAGGTGCCGGGCGTGCCGTTCCGCGACGAGGTCGACCCGGCCCTCGCGGGTGAGTTGTTCGGCGCCGAACGCCCGCAGCGTCTCGAGCAGCATGTACCGGCGGCCGGGTATCCGCAGCACCAGCGAGCGCTCCACGAGGTGTGTCAACGCCGCGGTGACCGTCCCCGGATCCGTGCCGCAGACCGCCGCGGCGTCGGCCGCGTCGAACGAGCCCGAGAACACCGACAGTTCCGCGAAGGTCCGCTGCAGATCCTCCGCGAGCAGCCCGAACGACCACGACACCGCCGCGGCCAGCGACCCGTGCCGCGGCGACGTGCGGTACCCCGACGCCAGCAGCTCGAAGCGGTGGTCCAGGCCCGCGGCGACCTCCGCGACCTCGTGGGTGTGCAGGCACGCGGCTGCCAGCTCGATCGCCAACGGCAACCCGTCCAGGCGCCGCACGATCTCGGCGATGCAGGCGAGTTCTCGCCCGTCCGGCTCGAAGCCCGGGACGACGGCCCGCGCCCGCTCCTCGAACAACCGCACGGCCGGTGCGTCCTCGCCGTCGTACGACAGCGTCGGCACCTGGCGGACGTGCTCGCCTACGACTCGGAGCCGCTCCCGGCTCGTCGCCACGATCCGCACGTGCGCGCAGGTGGCGAGCAGGCGTTCGACGACAGCGGCGATCGGATCGAGCACGTGCTCACAGTTGTCGAGCAGCAGCACGAGCTCGGTGTCGCCCAGCACGTCGGCCACCCGCTCGGCGAGGGAGGTGCCGGGACGGGCGTCGATCCGCAGGGCGGCGGCGGCCACGTCGACCGCGGAGTCCGGGTCGGCAGTGGCCAATTCGCACAACACCCCCGGCCGATCCGGTCGGGCGGCCCGGAGCCGGTGCCCGACCTCGAGGAGCAACCGGGTCTTGCCGACCCCGCCCGGACCGACCAGGGTCACCAGGCGCCCGGACTCCGCCAGCTCGGTCACCGCCACCGCCAGGGCGTCCCGGCCGACGAGCGACGTCGCCGGAACCGGCAATCGGCCCACCGGCGCCCACACCCGGTCGGCGGCACCGGCGAGCAGTTCCGCGTGGTGAGCCGCCAGTGCCGGCGACGGTTCGATGCCCAGCTCGTCGCCGAGCAGCCGCCGGAAGTCGTCGTAGACCCGTAGCGCCTCGGCCCGGCGTCCGGTCGCCGCGAGCGCCGTCATCAGCAGCGCGCGCGGCCGTTCCCGCAGCGGCTGCGCGTCGGCGAGCGCCACCAGTTCGGCAACGAGGCCGTCGGTGTCGCCCCGTCCGAGCCGCACCTCGGCCCGGACCTCGTGGGCCCGGGAACGCAGCTCCTCCAGCCGCGTCGCCTCGGCCCGGGCCTCGTCCACCTCGTCGAGTTCGGGGTAGGCGGGGCCCTGCCAGCGCGCGAGCACGGCGTCGATCTCGGCCGACACGCCCGCACCCCCCGTCGCCCCCGCGCTCAGGGCCACCACGAGCCGGTCGGCGTCGACCTCGACACCGGCCGGATCGAGCCGATAGCCCTCACCGACGGACTCGATCAGGCCGTCGGGCAGACCACGGCGAAGCCGGAACATGTGGTTCTGCAGGGCGGCGGCCGGATCCGCCGGTCGCCTGGACGGCCACAGGGCATCGACGGCGGAGTGCGCCGGCACCACCCGGCCCCGCCGGAGCACCAGCAGTGCCAGCAGGCGTCGCTGCAGCAGCCCGTCGGGAGTGATGTCGCGCCGATCCGCATCCAGCACGCGGAGCGGGCCGAGTACCTCGACTCGCGCCCGGTCGCCACCCGTGACCACGGAACCATTGGACCACTCCCGCCGGTCTCCTGCCGAGACCCGGGGCCTTCACGTGCGATGCGGTTCCGGCGGATCGGCGGGC